>DASVUU010000720.1:0-13469 GCA_036386935.1 Cytophagaceae bacterium
GTTTGACTATAAAGTCATTGGCCATTATCGTTATCGATAATAATCTCTTCATACCTTGAGCTGAGATATTGCATTACGCAAAGTTTGCATCCTGAACTAAAAATATATTTAAATATAAGGCTAAGATGGCAAAAATGCAGCAAGTGTCTTTCAAATCCGTAGACGATTTTTTTGAATATCTACCTGAAGATGAGTTAAGAATAACTTTGAGCCTAAGACAGATTATTTTAGAATGCATTCCTGAAGCAATTGAGAAGCTATCTTATAACGTTCCCTTTTACAAACGGCGCAAGAATATTTGTTTCCTTTGGCCAGCCTCAGTATTGTGGGGAAAGAAGAAGTCTTACGAGGGTGTAAGGCTAGGATTTAACCAGGGGAATTTACTACACGATCCTGTTTCATATTTAGACAGAGGGCATAGGAAGCAGGTATGTTACAAAGACTTTCTGGCTTTGAAAGACATTGACATTGATTTGCTTAAAAGTTATATTTTTGAAGCGGAGGAAATAGATAGAAGAAGTGATTTGTAAATGTTCTGCGAAAAATAGGGGTTGGGAAAATTAAAAGTGAAACCTCTCTACAGAAAAAGTTTAATTAATTTGATGCAAATAAAGACTTCTTGGCTGAGTAGAATTCTTATATAAAATAAAAGCTTCCTTGATTAATGATATTCTACAAAGAGTACGACAATATTGTAATTAAAGATACTTCGCCAGATGATTTAGATGTTATATGCCATTTAGAACGATCAGAAAATAACGGCCAGTTCATACTGCCCTATGAGAAGGATCGACACGAAGAGGTGATAAATAGTCATGACGAACTACATTTATCAATGTTTGAAAAGGATACCAAAGATCTTATTGGGTTTGCCATTCTTGCAGGACTAACGGATCCAAGCAGCGCACTTGAAATGAGACGGATCGTTATTCGTAAGCAAGGGCGAGGTTATGGTAGGTTTTTTTAAAAATAGTCAAAGCGTTTTCCTTCGAGACTCTTAACTCTAAAAAAATATGGTTGGATGTCTTTGATGACAATTTGAAGGCTATTAGTCTTTACAAATCTGAAGGCTTCATAGAAGAGAAACTGCGAAAAAAGATTTTGATCCACAACGGCCAGCCTAGAGCCTTGCTCATATTTTCTTCGGATAGATAGTGATTGCTTGACTGTAATAGTAGTCAAAAAGCCTTAGTCTTGTATGAATATAAAGGCTGGATTGCGAGTTTAAATTTCACTCGATGAATAATGTCGATATCACTAATTTTCTTGCCATTTAAATCCATGCCTATTGATTTCATAAATAGTCGGTTTATTCAATCTGATAACTTTGTATGTAAATTTTTTATTTAAACATATAAAAAAGATCCTATAAGGTTTTTAAAATCTTATAGGATTGAGTGCGGATAGAGAGGTCTCTAAAGGAATCACATTGAGAGTTAGAGTTTCACAATCTTAAGAGGATCATTATTGTACAATTATTTTCTCTATCATATAAGTCTCATCACTATTAATTTTCATAATATAGCTGCCTTTCTCCAAACCCGCTAACGGTATTTGATAAAGATCACTATCAAAGCCCGATAATTTATTTTTGTAAACCTCGACCCCTAATTGATCCAAAATACTAATGTCAAAGTAATTTCCTTCAGCATTGCTTAGGTCGACATTTATAAAATCTTTTGCAGGATTTGGGTAAATATTCACATTGAGGTCTTTTTGAAAGGCATCTCTGGTTCCTGAGAGAAAGGCAGGGTCATAGAGGAAACTAAAAGGATCGTAGGCGACCTCATTTTGAATTATATAGTAAATAGAAAATAACGGACTTGTGTATCCTGAAAGATAATAGGCATATATTGTAGCTTTTGTTTCATAGACAATTGAGACACCTGCTCCAAGATCCCTAGCCACGGAGTCTTTTTCTATTTGTGTAGACTTTAATCTTATCACATCATTATAGGTGCCAGTAGGAGTGATCAACTTGCCGAACCCGTCATAGGTAACTTGGAAGCTTCCACTTTTTATCATCGGGAATTGAGCGGTGTATGCGGCCCCAAATTTATCGTTTTGGACATCTCCAAATTTCATCGGCAAACGAAAGGTTGTCATTGGGTCAGAATATACTATATCGTCTGAAAATTCTCTATGGATACCAAGCAGTGTATAACCGGTGGGAGTGATGGCGCTGAATTCCTCACGATTTGAGTAGGTCTCACAATGAGTAGCATTTGGAAAGGCACCCCCGTTAGGCGAAGCCTTGGGGTTTGTGTAGGCTACAACTTCAGGCTCAGAAGCATAAACTTCTTTACTAAAATCCCAAACCTGACCTATTCCAGGATTGCCAACTTCACCTTTAAACTCATTTCTTTTTGCTTTGATAGAACTTCCATAAGCCGGTACTTTAAATTCCGAAAAAGTAACTTGAGAATAGACCGTATTACTTAAGGCTGAGAAGAGCAATAAACTTCTAAAAAATCTTTTCATGGTATATTCTTGATTATTATATGATCGATGAGTTTGTACTGCAAAACAGAATCGTTAGCAGCTTACGTTAAAAAGAAAGGCCCTGTTCGGGCCTTTTTAACTTTATTTTTCTAGTGCTTCTACACCGGGCAAAACCTTGCCCTCCATATACTCTAAAAGCGCCCCGCCTCCAGTGGATACGTATGAAACATCTTCTCCGAATCCAAGATTGTTTACGGCTGCCGCAGAGTCGCCCCCACCAATCAGTGAAAACGCTCCGTTGCGAGTAGCATCAACAACTGCTTCAGCCACGGAAATGGTGCCGTTGGCAAAGTTGCTCATTTCAAATACGCCCATTGGACCATTCCAAAGAATGGTTTTAGACTTCTTTATCGTCTCTGTGAATGAACTAACGGCTTGTTTTCCAATATCCAATCCCATCCAGCCTTCTTTGATGTTCATATTGTCCGCTACTTCTATATTCGCTTCGTTAGAAAACTTATCTGCTACAATAGAGTCGGTAGGTAGTAATAAGTTTACACCCTTTTGTTTCGCCTTTTCAAGCAAGGTTTTAGCCAAATCTACTTTATCAGCCTCAACCAAAGACGATCCAATGTTTCCACCTTGCGCTTTGAAAAAAGTGTAGGCCATGCCGCCACCGATTATAAGGTTGTCGACCTTGTCGAGTAATTTTTCAATGATGAGAATTTTGTCTGAGATCTTTGCTCCACCCATGATTGCGGTATATGGCTTCTCTGCCTTATCCAATACTTTTTGCGCGTTTTCAATTTCTGCTTGCATCACATAGCCGCATACTTTATCATTAAAAAATTGAGCAATTACCGCTGTAGAGGCATGAGCTCTATGGGCTGTTCCAAATGCATCATTGACGTAGACATTTCCATACTTAGAAAGTTTTTCAGCAAAAGCCTCGTCCCCTTTCTCCTCTTCTTTATAGAAGCGCAGATTTTCTAATAACAAGATTTCTCCAGCCTTCAAATCTTTGCTCAAGGTCAATGCTTCTTCCCCAATGCAGTCATTTGCAAATTTTACATTGGTGTTAAATACTTTATTCAAATAGGGAATCAGATGTTTTAGGGAGAATTTCTCTTCGGGGCCACCCTTTGGTCGTCCCAAGTGAGACATTAAAATCGCGGAACCTCCATCCTTTAGAATCTTGTTTATGGTTGGTATTACAGCTTTTAAGCGGGTATCATCTGTAATCTCAAATTTATCGTTTAAGGGTACGTTAAAATCTACCCGGACCACGGCTTTCTTGCCTGAAAAATTGTATGTATCAACTGTCTTCATTTATTTTAAGTTTATTATTAAAGTTAAGAGGGTTAATTTCCCAGTTTGAGGGTTCAATTTACCATTCTATTGTAAATAAAAAAAGGTGGTAAAATTACCACCTTTTCAAACATATTTTAAGACCATAGACTACTCTCCGTGCATCCAAGCTTTTTTCGCTAGAAGCTCTTCTTCAGATTCTCTATTGTCAGGATCATCTACACAGCAATCTACAGGGCAGACTGCCGCACATTGTGGTTCTTCATGAAATCCCATGCACTCTGTACATTTGTTGGGAACGATATAGTAATATTCATTGGAAACGGGCTCTTGCAATGCTTTTGCATCCATTGTAGACCCATCCTCAAGGTCAATCTGGTGCAAGTTTGTACCTCCAGCAAATGACCATTGGGCTCCTCCTTCATAAATTGCAGTGTTAGGGCACTCTGGCTCACACGCTCCGCAATTTATACACTCATCAGTTATAATTATAGCCATAAAACTCTCACAGATTCTTTAAGCCTACAAAAATAAGTACAAAAATGGTTCTATTCAAATTAATATGGGCTTAAATTGATGTATTTTTGCCTGGTCCTTTTGATATAAGTATGGAATTAACTTTAAAAGATAGAATACAAATATTTTCCAAGCTGGGAGACCTGCTTTCAAACGAAGAAGAATTGAAAGAGTGGGCGAGAGATGCGTACAACCAAAACAATTGGTTCAATGAAGAAAACGTCTTGTCAGCGATAAAGGGGATAAAGGCAATGTTAACCCCAAATACCTTGGAAAAGTGGTTGGGCAATTATAAAATCCAACGAACAGATGCAAAAAAGGTAGGAATAATAGCGGCAGGAAATATCCCTTTGGTAAGTTTCCATGACATCATGTGTGTACTTCTTACTGGACATATAGCGGTTATAAAGGCCAGTTCTCAAGATTCAATTTTAATTAAGAGAATCTTGATGAAGTTAACGGAGCTAGAGCCATCCTTCCAGGAGCAAATAGTTTATGCTGATCAGTTAAAAAACATTGATGCGGTCATCGCAACGGGTAGTGACAATTCATCTCGGTATTTCGAATATTATTTTTCAAAAATGCCGCATATTATCAGAAAGAACAGAGTCTCGGTCGCAGTACTTACTGGGGAAGAAAGTGAATCCGACCTCGGGAGCCTTGGAAAAGATATACTGGACTACTATGGATTGGGATGCAGGAACGTTTCTAAAATTTATGTGCCTGAAGATTATATATTCAACTTTTTCTTCGAATCGATAGAAAAATATTCCAGCAAAATAAATCACCATAAGTACAGGAATAACTATGACTACAACCGCACCATCTATATGCTCAACCAGGTGGTTCATCTAGACAATGGTTTTTTATTGCTAACTGAAAACAAAGAATTGGTGTCTCCAATCTCAGTTCTGTATTTTGAAAGGTATAAGAATATAGAAGATGTAAAGGTTGAGCTGGAGTCTAAAAAAGAAAAGCTACAAGTGATCGTATCATTGAATGGTACTTTCCCTAATAGCATACCTTTCGGAACTGCCCAATGTCCTATGCCATGGGACTACGCCGATGGTGTCGACACCATTCAATTTCTTCTGAACATTTAGGTAGCTAGCCCTAGGTCTTTTGTTTCTTCTTTTTGGCCGCAGGGAATAAGATGTTATTAAGAATCAATCTATAACCCGCAGAATTTGGGTGTAAGTTTAAATCTGTAGGCTCTTCACCGACCAGGTGTTGATAGTCTTCCGGATCGTGTCCTCCATAAAAGGTCCAGGTACCTTTGCCGTAGGTACTGTGAATGTATCTCGCTTCATTGTTAGATTTATTCTCACCCATCACCAAAACTTCCGACTTTATCAATCTTTTCTTAAAGGCGGTAGTCTGTCCCATAAATCCTTTTATTGTGAATTCATGATTTTGGGTCAACATAGTAGGAATCGGATCCCACTTTGCAGAAAATTGAAATAGGGAGAAATAGTCGTTGGTTTCGTTTATACCTGGCCTTTCAGCTGGGTTGTTGTCAATGTTAGAATACTCGTACTCGTAAGGATTCATCACCACATTGAAATCCTTGAAGGCAAAAGTGTTTTTATAATTGAGCTTTTGCTGCATTCCCGGGTCTGCCGGGTCCCCATCAAACATGGTTTCGCAGATGTCTACCCCATCTGCAGCCATTGCGATATCATAGGTATCCGTTGCGGAGCACATAGCAAATAAAAACCCGCCGCCAGCGCAGAATTCATGTATCTTTTTTACCACACCTAGTTTCAATTGAGATACTTTGGAGAAGCCATGTTTTTTTGCTGAGGCTTCGTATTCAGATTGCTGTTTCAGATACCACGGCTCGTATTTGTAGGATGCATAGAATTTGCCGTATTGTCCTGTGAAGTCCTCATGGTGCAAGTGTAGCCAATCAAATTTAGGCAGTTCACCATACATTACTTCGTCGTCGAACACTACTGTATAGGGGATTTCCGCATAGGTAAGCACAAGGGTCACCGCGTCATCCCAAGGGAGCTTGGTCTTTGGGGAATAGACGGCAATTTTCGGCGGCTTCTCTAGTTTGACAGCATCCATATTCACATCTGGTCTGGCAATCTCGTCCAATATTGCGAGAGACTGGGCATCCGAGATTACTTCATAGCTGATCCCACGAATTACTAGCTCATTTTCTATTGCCTGTGAATGTCGAAACATAAAACTGCCGCCCCGGTAATTTACCAGCCAGTTTACTTCCTCACTTTTCGTTAGCATCCAATAGGCGAGTCCATACGACTTTAAGTGATTCTTTTGCGAATTATCCATTGGGATAAGGATGCTTGAGGCAAAAATAGAAGTATAAGCAAGGAAAAAAACAGTCAAAGTGAGGGCAAAAACTCTAATATATCTATACATCACTGGTTGTTTTATATTATTAAAATAACATTTTTTTTTCTATCGTCGTAATAACGTTTATTATAAGTTTAACACAAAAGTTAAGACTATATTTCCCAAAGTACCTTAATTGTAAAATTATTACTAAATATTCATTTTTATACACGATGCTGCAATCGAGCAAGGCAAGATACATTTGCTCTGTGATGGTATTTGTTTCAAAATATCATTTTTGTAAATTCATAACATGCTCACCACTTTGAATATAAATGTAGCTCGACAAAATAGATGCCATGAAAATATCTTGCCGTTAATATGAGTCGCCAATTCTTTCTTTTAGCCTTTATTCTGTTTGCCAACACAGTATTTGGTACTGGTTTGCTAACCATCTCGGGAAGCTACCAAGGAAAGAATGTATTTATACAGAACCCAGCGATGCCCAATCCTAAAGAATATTGTACAAAGGAAGTATATGTAAATGATGTGAAGGTAATGGGAGGATCTAAGACACCTACTTATGAAATAGACCTGTCAAAATTTAAGATAAACCAGGCCATCTTAATTAAAATTGTTCATGATGATTTGTGTAGCCCAAAGATTCTCAATCCATATGATTTAAAAGTTGGGGGTAGCTTTAATTTTACCGCTTTGAAAGTAGATCAAGAAAATATTACTTGGGCTACAAAGGGCGAAAGGTCGGAAGGAAAAATTTTCGTAGAGCAATTTTTATACAACAATTGGCATACTATTAAGGAAATTCAGGGAAAGGAATCAATGATATTGAATAGCTATGACCACCCCTGTTCGCATCATTCTGGAATCAATCGATATAGAGTCAAATATGTAGATGACGAGGGAATAGTATCATATTCCAAGGTTGTAGACTTTATATCTACCCTACCTCCAATCAAATTCTACCCAAAGCGGGTAATTGATAAAGTACATCTTTCCCGCACTACTGATTACGAAGTGCTTGATAAGAATTTGAAAACAATTAAACACGGACATAGCAAGGAAGTAAACTTGTCTGATTTAGAAATGGGCGTCTATTATTTGAATGTAGACAACCTCACCTTGAAGGTTTTTAAGAAATAACTTAGTGGACTAGCGTTTCAATGACTTCTTCTGCCTCCATTACTCCATTATCATTCACCTTCGCCAGTTTCAAGTCTACAAATTCGTTAATCAACACGGGATCGTATTTTACAGCAACTCTGATGTAATTTTCTGTAAAGCCGTGCATTTGTCCATTTTCAACATCATCCTCGAAAAGAACCTTACAGGTTTTGCCTAAATGTTGTTCATAGAAAAATCGCCGTTTTTTGTCAGATAAAATCCGAAGCATTTTAGATCTCTCTTGCCTAACGGTCATAGGTACGACCGGTTTAAACTCCAAGGCCTTGGTGTTTGCGCGTTCGGAATAAGAAAAGACGTGCAGGTATGAGATATCAAGCTCGTTTAAAAAATTATAAGTCTCAAGGAAATCTTCCTCTGTTTCGCCTGGAAAGCCGACTATTACATCGACCCCGATACAACAGTGGGGCATCAGCTTTTTGATGGTATTCACTCTGTCTACATAGAGCGCTCTTTGATAACGCCTACGCATAAACTTTAAGATTTTATCACTTCCAGATTGTAATGGGATATGAAAGTGCGGGGTAAAGTTTTTTGATTGCGCTACAAATTCAATGATTTCATCCGTCAGTAAATTTGGTTCGATAGAAGATATTCTAAACCTTTTACCATTGCCGGCTTTATCTAACTTTTGAGTTAAGTTATAAAAGTTGTCACTTTTCACGCCGTCTATAATTCCGTAGTCGCCGATATTAACGCCCGTTAGAACAATTTCCTTTACTTCGCTTTTTTGAGAAATCTCCCTTAGTTTCTCTAAAATATTTTCAGAAGTGTCGCTTCTGCTAGATCCTCGTGCCAGTGGAATTGTGCAGAATGAGCAGGAGTAGTCGCAGCCATCTTGAACTTTTAAAAAGGTGCGTGTCCGATCATTAAGAGAGTAGGAGCAATAGTAATCTTTCGCTTCGGAAATATCTGTAGAATGAATTACAGCTTTTGAAGGCTTTTCGAAGGTTCCTAAAAGCTCTATTAATCTAAATTTCTCAGATGCGCCGAGCACCGCATCAACCCCTGGAATTTCTGATATTTCTTTTGGTTTTAGCTGGGCATAGCAGCCTATAATTGCTATGAAAGCATTAGGGGAGAATTTCAGTGCTTCTTTTACTACCTTTCTACATTTCTTGTCAGCATTTTCTGTAACAGAGCAGGTATTGATGACATAAATATCAGCCACCTCCTCAAACTTCACTTTCTGAAAACCATTTGTTTCAAATAGTCTAGAAATGGTGGAAGTTTCCGAGTAATTAAGCTTACAGCCCAATGTGTAGAAAGCGACTTTTTTCATTGGTAGGATTAAAGGAGTAGGCAAATTTACTATTTATTCATATAATCCTGAAAGGAATGCTGTAAATAAGCTTTTCCTTCAACAAAATCCTTTTTAAGAACCTTCCCTTTGGTACTCACTGTGTCTTTCTTTATGTTATCAAACACATAAGATCTCCCTTTTTTAACAAAGCCAATTCCGTCACTGAAGGAATAATAGGCGAAGGGATCTTTTACAGGTGACAAAAGGTCGCGACTGAAAATAAACTTTGAAGCATCAATATTGAGTTGATTCAATAAAGTCTTGGCAATATCAGTTTGTGAGCCTGGCCCCTGGACGACGGTGTCAGACTTAGTCAATGCACCGCCTAACCATAGCATTGGAATCTTGAAATCACGAGGTGCGTGGCCAAAGTAATCCCCACCTGGCAGAGGATGGCCATGGTCTGCTACTATTATAATAAGTGTATTGTCCCACCAATCTTTCTTTTTGGCTTTTTTTATAAAATCAAATAAGCAGCTATCGGTATAATGGTGAGAATTTAAAAAATTAATTTCATTTCCTTCTCCTATTAAGATTGGACTTGTAGGCACATCAAACGGCTCGTGGCTGCTCAAAGTAAAGAGCATAGATAAGGAGGGGCTTGTACCTTTTTTAGTATGAGTTAGTAGGTAGTCAAATGTATATTCGTCGTGAGCACCCCATTTTGAGCTTAATTGCTCCTCTTTAAAATCGTTGATGCTTACAAGAGCGTCAAAATTTTTACTTGACAAGTAGGATTTGATATTGGCAAATTCCAATTCACCTCCATAGATAAAGCTGGTACGATATCCATTATTCTTAAGCTCAGTGCTAATAGCCGGAAGCTTTGCATTTTTGGCTGGGTTTACCATAATAGAGGCTACAGTTTGAGCTGGATACCCACTTATAATTGCAACAAGTCCTTTTTCACTTCGATCACCACTTGCATAAATATTGTCAAAGAAAACTCCCTCTTTCTTTAGCTCATGAAAACCCGGAGTTACTACTTGATTTTGAACGCTATCAAGGGCCTTAGATGTAAAGCTTTCCCAGATAATAAAGACTACGTTTGGTCGGCTGTTTTTTAAGATTTTTTGACCAGGGCTCTGGTGTGGATAAAGTTTTAAAAATTCTTTTTGTGCAAAGTCCTTTTCGAAATATGTATAAGGATTTGTTTCTTCATAAGACTTCTCTAAAAGTGAATGGGTGAAATTCCAAAAAACATTCACCGCGGCCTGATTCGCTAGGTTGTTTGCGGAAAAATACACAGCACTTTCGTTTACTGGAATCTGCTGGAATCCACCTCGAAGTGGAACGATAAGCAGGCTGACAAGAAGTACCAATACCGCCGCAAATCTTTTATCTGTTCGGGCAAAATTTTTAGCATGGATTCCTTTGATATAGAAGTATATAAAAATAAATAAATAGAAGAATAATAAGCTGAAGAGCAGGAGGAGGGGAGAGGATAAGGTAGAGGAAATCAATTCTCCGGGGCTTTTGGCATACCTGAGAATGGTCCCGTTGATTCTGTAACCCCAGGCGGAAAATAATTCTAAATCTGAAATAGTGAGGATAGACAGTAGACATATTATTACGATAGTATATACTTTTATCGCTTTGTTGTATCCATTATGATTGTGAAGAATACCGAGCGCGATGAGCAAAAAAGGTATAAAACATAAGTAAGAAGTGGCAGAATTATCTAATACTAATCCATGATAAAGAATGCCAACCTTCGTGCTAAGGTCAATTTTTGAAAAAGGCTTGTGGTGATAGAATATGAATGAAAGTTTGCCGGATAAAAAGTAGATCAGCCAGAAAAAGTAATATTTTACCAGAAATTTTAACCTTTCAATCACCTAAGTAGGGCCCTATTTTTAAATTAGAGAGTTTTTTTGCAGAATGACAAAGTTAGAAAAATAAATTTCATGTAATTTTATTCGTAAATAATTCTTTTTTCCAACATCACCCTAAAATTGCGATACCTTTCGCAAAAAAAATTATAATTTTTTAAATAAAGATCAAAAAAAGATATAATTTTAGACACAATTATAAAAAATTACATTTTTACCTATTAACTACAAACTTCTATAAATTAATATGGCGTATTTAAGATTTAGAGCACTTGAAACCGTAAATGAAAGACAACCGGTTAAAGTTACTTCCCCTTCCTCGAGAGTTTCGGATTTCTATGGAGAGAATGTTTTTGGCACAGAAGCCATGAAAAAAACTATTTCATCAGGAGCTTACAAGAAAGTATTGGCTGCTGTTGATAAGGGTGAAAAGATAGACACTCCGACTGCTGATGCTGTTGCTTCTGCAATGAAAGCTTGGGCATTGGACAAGGGAGTAACTCACTACACTCACTGGTTTCAACCCCTTACAGATGCAACTGCTGAAAAACACGATGCATTCTTTGAAGTTGAAGATGGAAAGGCCATAGAAAAATTTAAAGGAAGTGCGCTAGTTCAACAGGAGCCAGATGCATCTTCATTTCCAAATGGTGGAATAAGAAATACATTCGAAGCTAGAGGCTATACGGCTTGGGATCCATCTTCCCCAGCATTTATTTTTAACTCTACACTTTGTATACCTACTATTTTTGTATCATACACAGGAGAGGCATTAGATTATAAAACTCCTCTTTTGAAAGCTCTTGCTGCAGTTGATAAAGCTGCTGTAGAAGTTTGCGATTATTTTGACAAAGACATTAATAAAGTAACGGCTACGCTAGGACCTGAGCAAGAATATTTCTTGGTTGACAAAGCATTGTTCAATGCAAGACCAGACCTCGTAATGGCAGGACGTTCAGTGTTTGGACACTCTCCAGCAAAAGGACAACAATTAGAAGATCATTATTTCGGATCTATTCCTCCAAGAGTTCAAAGCTTCATGGTTGATTTCGAAATCGAAGCTCTGAAACTAGGAATGCCAGTTAGAACACGTCACAATGAGGTTGCTCCAAGTCAATTTGAAGTTGCTCCGACATTTGAAGAGTGTAATCTAGCTGTAGATCATAATGCCCTATTGATGGACCTTATGAACAAGGTTGCTGATAGACATAATTTGAAAGTGTTGTTCCATGAGAAACCATTTGCCGGAATTAACGGTAGCGGTAAACACAACAACTGGTCTCTAAGCACAAATACTGGCAAAAACCTTTTAGGACCAAGCAGCAAGCCAAAAGAGAATCTTGTTTTCTTAACTTTCTTCGTAAACGTTATTAAGGCTGTTCATGACTATGCTGATCTACTGAGAGCTGCTATCGCTTCTGCTGGTAATGACCACAGACTAGGCGCTAACGAAGCACCTCCTGCGATCATGTCAGTTTTCATCGGTGGTACTTTAACTGATATGTTAAATGAGCTTGAGAAAAATGGCAACATCAAAGTAGACAAAGGAGACAATGTTTACATGAAACTTGGAATTAACAAAATTCCTGAGATCCTTCTTGACAACACAGATAGAAACAGAACATCACCATTTGCATTTACAGGAAATAAATTTGAGTTCCGTGCAGTAGGTAGCAGTGCAAATTGCGCGAACTCTATGACTGTATTGAATACAATCGTTGCTGAGACGCTTCTTCAATTTAAAGAAGATGTTGACAAGCAAATCAAAAAAGGCATTAAGAAAGAAGTTGCTATCATCAACATCCTAAGAGAGTATACAATTGCTACTAAGAAAATCAGATTTGAGGCAAACGGATATTCTGAAGATTGGGTGAAAGATGCAGAGAAGAGAGGTTTAAATAACGTAAAAACTACTCCTGAGGCATTAGATTTCTACATCACTCCAAAAGCAAAAGCATTATTCGCTAAACATGGTATCTACAATGAGCGTGAGCTTGAAGCTAGATATGAGATTATGCTTGAGAATTATATTAAAAAAATTCAAATTGAAGGTAGAGTTATAGGTGACTTAGCTTTAAACCACATTGTTCCTACAGCTATTGCTTACCAAAATAAGCTTATCACTAACGTGAAAGGATTGAAAGATCTTGGGTTAGATAGCGAAGCAGGTTCTGTAATCGGTGCTATAAAAGACATGTCTAAATACATCAGCACAATACAAAAAGATGTAGAGGCAATGACTGAAGCTAGAAAGAAAGCCAACAACCTGGAGCATGCTAAAGAAAAAGCCATCTCATATTGCAATGAAGTGAAAACCTACTTCGAGACAATCAGATATGCAGTTGATAAATTAGAACTTTTGGTTGATGACGAAGATTGGCCTTTAGTAAAATATCGTGAAATGTTGTTTTTGAGATAACATTGAATTGATTCATATTAAAAAGGGCTTCTGATAATTTATCGGAAGCCCTTTTTTTGTGCGCCTTGGTTAAGATTTGAAGCCTACAACAAGCTTTGTAGGGGCAGAGCCAAGATCACGGTTGACAAATAAAGCGAATTTAGGC
>DASVUU010000721.1:0-6045 GCA_036386935.1 Cytophagaceae bacterium
AAGATGTTATTCTATTTGCCATATATTTACGCAAGCCTAACAATAAATTGTATTAAACTTAATTAGAGTATTATAGTCCTAAATTTAAAAATGATAACACTAAATTGTCAAATACTTTTAGAACCGCAAAATTACTAATGCAAGTCTTCTATTTTTTGCATATAAGTAAGCCTAATACTCGTATTGAAATTACTAATCGAATTAAATGCGTTTCATAATCTTTATTCTATTTTTTTTGATTATTGACGAATATTCATTTTCTCAATCGATGCGGGATACTTCGGAGACGAGCAAACAAGCCTTTTTTATCGTCGATAAAATCCAAATTGAGGGCAATAGGAAAACCAAACCTTATATTATTCTTCGTGAATTGAGTTTCAAAGTAGGGGATACTTTAGACATCGGCAGTCTTAATGAGAATTTCTTACTTAATCATAATAGGATATTCAATACGGGGCTCTTCGTCACGGTAGATATTTCAACGGACAGTCTGGACAACCTCTTAAGAGTAGTAGTCATAAAAGTCAAGGAGCGCTGGTATACCTATCCCAATATAATATTTGAGCTAGCTGATCGGAATTTTAACGAATGGTGGGAACAAAGAGCTCACGATCTGAATAGGACAAATTATGGAATATATTTCGACCAAAAGAATGTAAGAGGGAGGAATGAGAACCTGAAATTGAAGATTCAGCTGGGGTTTACAAAGCAGTTTGAATTTAACTATTCAATGCCCTATATTAATAAAAACCAGAAGACTGGCCTCAGTTTCAATTTTGCATTTAATACAAACAAACAGCTTGCCTACAGAACATTCAACCATACCCTGGATTATGTGAATACCGGGGAATATCTAAGAAAGAAAATTGCAACGAGTATCACAATTTCTAGAAGAGAACGATTTTATAAGTTCCACTCGCTCAATATAGGCTTCAATCACAATATAATAGCGGATACTATTGCTGAGCTGAATCCTAATTATTTTTTTGGTGGAAACACTTCTCAAACATATTTCACACTGCGGTATAACTTTGTTCATGATAAACGTGACATTAGTTACTACCCTCTTAGAGGTTACTATTACAGAATAGAACTAGAAAAGAATGGACTCACCAAATGGGAAGATGTAAACATCTTTGCTGTGAAATTTTTGGTTGAGAGATTTTTAGAAGTAACTCCAAGAATTTTCCTCGGCGGTGCATTTAGGCAAAAGGTTTCTTTCCCTAGTCGACAACCCTATTCTAACTATAGAGGCTTGGGATATGGAGTGGAATATGTGAGTGGATACGAGCTGTACGTTATCGATGGAAGACATTTCACGCTGTCAAAACTTAATTTAAAGTATAGACTACTGTCTAAAAAGCTAGAGTTAAAATTTATTCCTATAAAGCAATTTAATACCATTCCTTTTTCTCTATATTTTAGACTATACTCAGAAGGTGGCCACGTATGGGATAACGCATACCAACAACAGAACCCTTTCCTTACAAATACTTTTCTTTGGGGAAATGGCGCGGCTATTGACTTTGTATCCTACTACGATTTCGTATTTCGCTTGGAATATTCAATAAATAGAAGAGGTGAAAGTGGCATATTTCTTCATGTGAAAGCCCCGATCTAGGGAAAATTATGATGTACGTCAATTTTTACAGCTTTCACTTTAAGATTTAACAATGCATTGACAAGTTAATTTATATTTTTGCATGCTTAATAAAACTATGATGATAAGAAACATAATAATATTTGCATTTACTTTTTCTCAGCTCCTTTCCAATATTGCAAAGGCGGACGAAGGCATGTGGCTTCCTCTTTTGATAAAGCGACTCAACTACACAGACATGCAAAAGCTAGGTCTGAAGCTTACTGCAGAGGAGATCTACGACGTTAACCATTCCAGTTTAAAGGACGCTGTCGTCAATTTCGGAGGATTTTGTACTGGAGAAGTTATTTCCTCAGAAGGGCTCGTTCTTACAAACCACCACTGCGGATATGAGTCTATTCAGTCACATAGCACTTTAGAAAGTGACTACCTCACCAAAGGATTTTGGTCATTTAATAAAGCACAAGAACTACCCAACGCAGGCCTGACCGTTTCTTTTCTGATTCGGATGGAAGACGTTACTCAACAAGTGAAGGGCTCGCTATCCCCAGAGACCAACCCTTCTGAGAAAGATGCCAAATTAGAAGACGCCATGAAGGCAATTGCAGCAAAGGCAATGGAAGGCAGCCATTACAACGCCGAAGTTAAAAGCTTTTTCTCGGGCAATGAATATTACCTTTTTGTTTACGAAACTTACAAAGATGTTAGACTTGTGGGTGCACCACCTTCTGCAATTGGAAAATTTGGCGGCGATACCGACAATTGGATGTGGCCAAGACACACAGGCGACTTTTCATTATTTAGGATTTATACCGGACCAGATGGCAAGCCCGCTGAATATAGCACCAATAACATTCCTTTGAAGGCTAAGCATTATTTACCGGTATCGCTAAATGGAGTAAAGAAAAATGACTTTACTATGGTAATGGGTTTCCCAGGCAATACCGAGCGTTACCTTCCATCTGAAGGGGTGAAACTTGCCTTAGAGCAAACCAATCCTGCAAGGATAAAAATAAGAGAGGCAAGACTTGCCCTCATGAAACAAGACATGGATAGAGATCCATTGATAAGAATTAAATATGCTTCTAATTATGCTCAGGTGAGTAATTATTACAAGTATTTTATTGGACAAAATCAGGGGTTGAAACGACTGAAAGTAATCGAAAGAAAGCAAAAAGAAGAGGCGGCTTTGCAAGATTGGATAGACAAAGACTTAGAGAAAAAGGAACAGTTTGGCAACGTGCTTTCTGAGTATAAGCGATACTATGGTGACCTCGCCAAAGTAAACACTGCTTATGTATATCTGGAAGAAGCTGCGTTTGGAACTGAAGTTTTACTATTTGCGTACAAATTGAGCGAATTTCATCAAGCTCTACTGAGCAAAGACGCGGCAGCAATAGCTGCAGCAAAAATTGAAGTGCAGAAAACATCTTTGGAATTTTTCAAAAACTATAATGCTGCCACTGACAAAAAGATCTTTGCAGCGCTTTTGCAAATGAACTATAACGATGTAAATAAGCAATTACATCCGGGTATTTTTGCGGAGGTTCAGAAGAAGTATAAAGGAAACTTTGCAAAATTCGCAGATGATGTCTTTTCCAAATCAATACTAGTGGATCAAGCAAAATTTCAAAAGTTTTTGGCAAATCCTCAGGCTAAAACCTTGGACAAAGATCTCGCATTTAAGACCACTCAGAGCATAATAGGTGATTTTAGAACGAAGATTGGACCATTCATAGGGCAAGCATATCAAGGAATTGAAAATCTCAATACTGACTACACAAAGGCAATGATGCTGTGGAAGAAGGATGCAAAATTGTACCCCGACGCGAACTCTACAATGCGACTTTCGTACGGTACCGTTCAAGATTATTTCCCAAGGGACGCTGTGTATTATAACTTCTATACTACACTGGATGGAATTATGGAAAAAGAGGATTCAACAAGTGATGAATTTACAGTTCCGTCAAAATTGAAAAAGCTTTATCTATCGAAGGATTTTGGGCAATACGTCGGGGAAAATAAGTCAGTGCCAGTTTGTTTCATCACCAACAATGATATTACAGGCGGTAATTCCGGAAGCCCCGTTATAAATGGTGAAGGGCAGATTGTTGGAACCGCTTTTGATGGTAATTGGGAAGCGATGAGTGGTGACATTGCATTTGAGCCTAATCTTCAAAGATGTATTGTAACAGACATACGCTACATCCTATTTATCATCGATAAGATGGCGGGAGCCAAAAATATAATTGATGAGCTGGCTCGTGACTCTCAAAACGCATCAAAGAGTAAAAACAAAGAAGAAAAAAAGATACCGGTAGATGCTGAATAATATTTAGCTAAAAGCAAGTTTACCAATAGCACTAGTTAATTTTTCCTCTGTGAGTGGCTTATTTATAAAGCCACTCACTTCTTTTGCCCCACTCACCTTATCCATATCCTTATCGTTGGTTGATGTCGTGAGGACGATAATATTTGACGTTCCTTTTTCCGGTAAGTTTCGATATTGTTCAATAAACTCAAATCCATCCATCACTGGCATGTTGATATCAAGCAAGATAAGTTCGGGGAGCGGATCTTTGGAGTTTATTTTTTGTCTCAGAAAATCTAACGCCTCTTGCCCATTGGTAACGGTATGTATACTTTCGGAGAAATTCAGCTTTTTGATAAGTCTTTGATTGATAAAATTATTTATATTATCGTCATCCACCAGCAGTACCGACCTAATCTTTCTTTCCATCCTTAGCAATAAATTATTCTTTCTACGATGCTTTTAAAATACTCTTAATATCTATGTTACTTATCTTGTATAACCGCATCTCGTCTGGAGATACATCAAAGATAACACACAACATTTGAAATTTTCCTTCGGGTATTTCAAAATTATCTGAAAGCTGAGTAGCTTTCCACTTAAAAAATGTTGATTCCTTAATATTTAAAAGTACCGGAATTAGCTTAATCAATTTAGCATGATCTTCATAAGGAAACTTTTTTAGAAGAACATCTATATTATATTTTAATTCCTTAGACATACTTTAGTAATGTTGTAAGATTTCATATATTTAGAGCTTGATTCTAAAAATATCACGTAAAACTATTCAAAGTTTTACATAATTCAAAAATTTGAATTATTTTTTTAAATGGAAATTCCAGTCAATAGAAGATTAGAGATACTTTTAAACTATTTCAAACTTAGCCAAAAGCAGCTTGCCGAAAAGGCAGGTCTTTCGGAAAATACTATTTCGAATGCAAAAAAGGGTAAGAACGTCCCTGGGGTAGATTTCTTCAACGCGATATACCGTGCCTTTCCACACATCAATCCCCAATGGTTATACATGGGAATTGGAAATATGTTTATGGATGGCACAAGCCCCGAGGTTTTAGTGGATACAGATTATGAAAAAGATTCCCTTTCGGAAAACATTAAAATCATTAACGCTTTAAGAAAAGAAATCCTGTACTTACAGGCTCAAATTAAAGATAAGGAAGAAATAATAAATCTCTTAAGAAGTAAAATTGAGAATTAATCAGGCTTCCATTAGGAATGCTTTGATGTAATCGTCAATATCCCCATCTAGTACATTTTGTACATCCGTTCGCTCCGTACCTGTTCTTAGGTCCTTAATTAATTTATATGGATGCAGCACATAATTTCTTATTTGTGATCCAAAATCTATTCGCTTTTTCCCACTTTCAACAACCGCGCGTGCAGCATTTCTTTTCTCAATCTCTATTTGATAAAGTTTCGACTTCAACATTTTGATAGCCTTTTCTTTATTCATCAACTGCGATCGCTCTTGCTGGCATTCGATGACTAATCCTGAGGGCTTGTGTCGTAAACGTACGGCAGTTTCTACCTTATTTACATTTTGACCACCTGCTCCACCAGATCGAAAAGTATCCCAGTCAATATCTGCGGGGTTCACATCAATGGTAATAGTATCGTCTACTACTGGGTAAGCATAAACGGAAGCAAAGGACGTGTGGCGCCTGCCTCCAGAATCAAATGGAGAAATTCTCACCAGCCGATGTACTCCTATTTCTGACTGTAAATAACCGTATGCGAAATCACCGTCTATTTCAAGAGTCACAGATTTCACCCCTGCTACCTCACCTCCTTGGTAATAAAGTTCTTTGATTGAAAATTTGTGCCTTTCTGCCCACATGATGTACATACGCATCAGCATACCTGCCCAATCATTACTTTCGGTCCCCCCCGCTCCAGGATTTATCTCAATGATCGCACTTAACTGATCTTCTTCGCCGCTGAGCATCTTTTTAAACTCTAGCTCATCAACTGCAGCAACACACTTTGCATATTCTTCCTTTAGCTCAACCTCACTGACCTCCCCATCGGAATAGAACTCCAATAAGGTCTCGAATTCATTCACCGCCAAGTCAACTTTTTCATAGTTGTCGGTCCAAACCTTATGAGATTTAATAGA
>DASVUU010000722.1:0-2928 GCA_036386935.1 Cytophagaceae bacterium
TCCGAAGCTGCAAAACGAAATGCAGAAGCGGGTTTATGAATTGCGGAGCTACGAAGGGCCAACCGAAAAGATCTATGATAAAAAAGTTCACATGTTTAACCAGGGCGGTGAAATTGATTTGTTTACAAGGATGGGTTTTAATGCGGTGTTTTATGGAAGTGTGCTTGCCGGCAGTAAAAAGCCCAATTTAATGTACATGACCACTTTTGAAGATATGCCATCACGCGATGCACATTGGAAAACTTTTGTTGACGATGCGGGATGGAAGAAGTTATCTGCGATGGAGTATTATAAACATACTGTCTCGCACGCCGATATTATACTTTTACATCCTACAACGTATTCGGGGATTTAATCGATAAACAGATACCTTGAAAGTATATATGGATGCGGATCTTCAGAAATTGAAAAGCGAGATTGCGTTATTATACTCGAGATTGCGTTATTATACTAATAAAGGTGATCGCTGTTTGCACTAGATGTCCCCTAAATTGGCCATATGATTATAAAAAGATAAGGCCCGAAAGTAAGGGTGTTGCCAAAATAGTATTCAGAATTAACTCCTTTCGAGTGCGAGCTGCGATCTCCCGCATTGTGCTAAGGCATCTTGAGTCTGTTCCACTTAGACACGGCATTCTAGATGTTTTCCCTGTTTATCATAGGAGTATAACCTAGTCAATAAGTGTTATGAAGCCATTTATATACTTGTGTTTGTCATTTCTACTTTCTGCGGAAAATACCCTTGGACAGTTTATTCAATACGATCAGACGAGGGAGGGGTTTTTAGTTTTTCATCCAATTAAATTCGATAAAGCTGGAAAGATAATCCCCTGGAATAATCCCGATATAGCCCGTTCTTATGACGAGATCGTGAATTTGACGTACAACTTCTGGGATACCATGAAGTTAGACATCAATGGATTGCCTTATTATATGAATCACCAGGTATGGTGGAAAGATGGGAATGACCCCAGAGGATTAGGGGGAGACCAGCTAGCTATGGCATTATCGTCTTTTCAATTGATGTATATGTATACCGGCAATGAAAAGATTAAGGAGAAAATGAAATTCATTGCGGAATATTATTTATTAAATGGGCTCTCACCTCAAAATGCATCGTGGTCCGACATTCCTTATCCTTACAACTCCTTCGTATATGGCGGAAAATACGATGGAGATATGGTGCTTGGAAAGAACTTCACGCAACCAGATAAAGCAGGCTCTTTTGCCTGGGAATTATTAAAGTTATATAAGATGTGCAAGAAAAGGCGCTTTGGGCATGCGAATGAGGACCTATATCTGGAGTATGCAGTAAGAATTGCAAATGCCTTAGCATCAAAAACAACCGATGGAGATACTGATAATTCTCCCTTGCCTTTTAGGGTTAACGCTTTAACCGGAGAAATTGGGTTATTAAAAGATAATGAGGGGAAGGGCAAGGTTATAGCAAAGTCATCCTATTCTACGAATTGGAGTGGGGCATTAAACCTCTTCGAAAATTTAATCAAATTGAAAGCAGGTGACACCAGTGCGTATAAATCAGCACATACCAAAATTTTGAACTGGAGTAAAAAGTATCCTGTAAAGACTAATAGATGGGGGCCGTTTTTTGAAGATGTACCCGGATGGTCTGATACCCAAATAAATGCTATCACTTTTGCTCAATATATGATGGAGCATCCGCAGTATTTTCCTGATTGGAAAACGGAGGTAAAACAAATTTTTAACTGGGTATACGAAAAATTAGGTAATAGCCAGTGGCAAAAATATGGAGTGATGGCTATCAACGAGCAAACCGCATATCAGACCCCCGGCAACAGTCATACCTCACGCCAGGGATGTGCAGAACTTCAATATGCCATGCTTTCAGGCGATTCCACGATGAAGGATGCAGCTATCAGAAAACTTAACTGGGCAACATACATGGTAGACAACGATGGGAAGAATTGTTATCCAAAAGATGAAGTTTGGCTTACGGACGGTTATGGAGATTACATCAGGCATTACTTAAGGGCTATGGCTACTTTCCCAGAACTTACCTTGCCCCAAAATCGTATTTTATCCTCTTCAGATATCATAGTACAGGTAGACTATTCTCCTGATTTTCGAAAAAGACTGGGACAGTATATGTCCGATGAGGAACTGAAAACCCTTCAGATTTCTTATAGGACCTTTCAAGACATATCTTCGGAAAAAATACGGATGGCAAAAAAACCTACAAAAGTCACCGTCGATAAAAAGCTGATTTGGGAAAGTAATTACCTCATTTCAAATACCTGGAGATGGACACCTTCCAGCAAGGGAGGAATACTTGAAATAAATAAAGTGGGGGAGGAAGTGAAGATATTTTAGTTCAAAGCATTACCCAAGGATAGAGTCATTAGATGAATTGAAAGATTCTATACTCCCCCTCACTGTCATGAGTTTTAACTGAAGCGTGACTACGGATTAACAAAATACAAAAGGTTTTAAACTCGCTCTTAAATAGCAGCACTTCCTCTCCATCTCTAAACTCCGATTGCAGCGTATACCGGCCTGAGCCTAATGCCTTGTGTAGTATGAGCGGAAAGCGGGACTAAATTTCCTAAGTAGCATCATACTTCGTTTTCTAGTAATCATTTAATTATCAGCATTTCACAACAAACCAGTTTTCGAACTCTCCGCAGATTTATCCAACATCGAGCCTAAATTAAATTTCTCACAACCCCTTGATAATCATTTTTATTTACTCTACTTTTGCAATCCCAATTTCCTGCCCGAAAGGTTCTGGTAGGTGGGGTAAATAATAAGAAACTGCTAAAACAACTAAATGCCAACTATTCAACAATTAGTTAGGAAAGGTAGAGTAGCTCTGGAGGATAAGAGTAAATCCCCAGCGTTGGACAGCTGTCCACAGCGAAGAGGCGTATGTACACGTGTATATACTAC
>DASVUU010000723.1:0-7083 GCA_036386935.1 Cytophagaceae bacterium
ATGAAGAATACTTTTATTAGTAATTATCATAAAATTGACAAAAGAAACACTTTGGTCGATCCAATTGACGAAGCCTACAATTTCAATGTTTCTAGTACAATATCACACAATGCAGGTGCATCGAACATTTCCTCGAAAGAGATTTTTAAAGCTATAAATGACTTAGAAAAGACTTTCAGAGTACCTTTCATGATGCACTATGAAGGATTTAAATACAATGAAATTGCGGACCATTTAAATATCCCAATGGGAACGGTCAAAAATAGAATTCACGTGGCGAGGAAGTATTTAATGGAAGCCCTGAAGGAATACAAATAGAATAGAATTTTAAAAGTAGTTCCATAAGAGACTGATTCAATTGGTCTCTTATTTTTTTGCCCATTTTTCATTAATATGCCTCTTGAAACTCCCGACTTTGTCTGAGGCACAAAAAATCTTACAGCAATATTTTGGCTACAATTCCTTCCGTCCTCTACAGGAAGATATTATCAACTCAATAGTTAGTAAAAAAGACACCCTCGCACTATTACCTACAGGTGGGGGGAAATCCCTGTGCTATCAAGTCCCTGTAATGATGATGGACGGACTAGGACTTGTGATTACCCCTTTAATCGCGTTGATGAAGGATCAATTGCAGGCATTAAAAAGCAAAAACATCAGTGCGGTCGGGATCTATTCTGGCCTATCCTATAGAGAGATTGACATTGCATTGGATCGATGCATATACGGAGGCGTCAAATTCTTATATGTATCTCCAGAGCGGCTGCAAACTGAGCTTTTTTTAGAACGTGTAAAGAGAATGCCGATCAATCTCATTGCAGTGGACGAAGCACATTGCATATCCCAGTGGGGCTATGACTTCAGACCTGCGTATTTAAAGATTTCTTTATTAAGAGAAATTATCAAAGCACCTGTGTTGGCCCTAACGGCCACAGCCACCCCTGAGGTAACAGCAGATATAAAAGAAAAGCTAGCCTTTAAAGACAGCTTAAGTTTTTACTCCTCATTTTCTAGAGTTAATATAAGCTACTCGTGTTTTAAGGTTGAGGACAAGTCAAAAAAGATCCTGGAGATCCTATTAAAGGTACCTGGCTCCGGAATAATCTATGTACGAAGCAGGAATAGATGTAAAGAATTCGCTGATTTCTTGAACAAGAATGGAATAAAAGCAGACTTCTACCATGCCGGATTGAAAGATGAGGACAGATCTATTAAACAGCAATTGTGGCTAAAGGGTAGTAGTAGAATAATGGTAGCGACAAACGCATTTGGAATGGGCATTGACAAGGCGGACGTACGAACTGTTATACATCTGGACCTTCCCGATAGCCCCGAAACTTACTTCCAAGAATCTGGGCGCGGAGGCAGGGACGGGCGGAAATCCTACGCTGTAATTTTATATACTCCTGCCGATATCACTCGCCTTCAGAAAAAAGTCACGGATGACTTTCCCCCAGCTGACTTGATAAAGAAAGTCTACCAGGGCCTGGCGAACTTTCTTAATATCGCATCAGGGGCCGGGCAAAATGAAACCTATCCACTTGATGTGGAAGAGTTTTGCAAGATCTACAGTTTGCCCTTGAGACAGACCTATTCCGCACTGAAAAGGTTAGCGGAGCATGAATTTATATTATTAAATGAATATTTTTCAAACCCCTCTAAGGTGTGGATCAAGGTCGGCCATCACGCTTTGTACAACTATCAGATTGAAAATGAACAACATGACAGTCTGATTAAAACCATACTTAGGATATACGGAGGAGAAACTTTGAGTGGGTTCATAAATATAAATGAAAAGCAGTTGGCCAAATATCTTAACTCAGACCCGTCTAAAGTTTCACAGCAACTAGCCTTCTTAGAAAAGAGTGGTATTCTCGCCTATGACAAGGCTGTAGAGGGCCCTCAAATTACCTTTCTGACTCCCCGTTACGACGCAGCATTTCTTCCACTCGATTTAAAAAAAATGGAATTTTTAAAGAATAATTCCACAATGAAGGCATCTTTCATCGTCAATTACATCTCCCAACAACTCCTTTGTCGAAATCTTTTTTTGCTAAAATACTTCCATGAATATAACACTGACGACTGTGGAATATGCGATGTATGTAATTCGAAAAACAAGCCTCTGGATTTTGAAATTGCCAATCTGCTTGAAAAGGTGAGGTCAGCCCTGGAAGCCATTCCATTAAATGTAGAGGAATTACATCAAATAACAGCGATAAAAAAAGAGCATTTAATTGTCATTCTGAGAGAGCTTCTAGATCTTCAACAGATTACAGTAGGAATAGACGGCAAAATCTATTTGATATGATTCGCGTTTTTGCCTCAAAACGAAAAAAGGGCCCGGAGGCCCTCTTAGTTCGTTAATTCTTAAAGATATTGATTAGTCAATCGAGTGCCTTTCAATCTCATTTCCTTGATGATCGAAAGTTATATCATAAAGCTTTTTATTTTGTTTCACTTCTGCAACGTATAACTCCTCTCCTTGAAAGTTATCTACTTTCGCCGCGAAGATAATTTTAGAATCTCCTAGCTTTGCCAATACAATCTGAGGAAGATCCTTAGAAGTTATCTCAGTTTCAGTCTCTATCCATTCGCCATTGGCGAAAATATCAACTAAAATCTCTTTTCCGTCAACTAAAAAATCTGCTTCATACATGTTGGTTTTACTTTTTTTCCAGTGAATATGAGTGGCATTAGGATAATGAGTTTTAATATAGGAAACAACCGCAGCAGGAATATTTTTATCTTTATCAGGCGATAAGGTACTAGCATCTACAACATTAATAGAAACCAAGATTAAGAGAGAGAATATTATCTTTTTCATATTTTGTATAATTAAATCTGCTTTTCTGCTTTCAATGAACAAAGGATTCTTTCATTAAATTCACTTGTTAATACTGTTTAATACGCAAAAGTGACCTTATAAAGTTATAGAATTTGGTGATAATTCCTTAATTTTTATGATTAATTTAATATTCAAACCATTTAATAAGATCTTTTTACATTTAAGTAGCTGTTTTAAAGCATACTAAATTTTAAACCCCATCCTGCATGTTAGCAGATAGCTTTAAAATGACGCTACCTTATCCAAGAAAACTTTTACGCTTTACCATTATTCAGTGTGATAATAATCTTTTTTCGTTTGTTTTGTTTATAATTCATATTTCTGTCTAGATCGGATCCCTTTGCTATAACAAGACACAAAACTTTCTCATTAACTGACTATAAATGATAACGATTATCTCAGGTACTAACCGGCCCGAATCCCGGTCTATGTTGATTGCCCGCCATTACCAAACCATCTTAAAATTAAAAGGGGAGCCATCGAACATTATTGATTTAAATCAGCTCCCTCATGATTTTATCTTTTCCGCATTGTATAAAAATTGTGGGCGCGACATGGAGTTCAACAAGTTTGTTGACGTAATCAATGGTTCTGATAAATTCATTTTTGTTGTTCCCGAGTACAATGGATCTTTTCCTGGAGTTCTAAAAGGTTTTATTGACGGGTTGGAATTTGGTAAAACCTTCAAGAACAAGAAAGGCGCTTTAGTGGGAATCTCATCGGGAGCTATGGCAGGCGCACTTGCATTGAGTCACCTCACTGATATCTTAAACTACCTTGGCATGAACGTTTTGGCAGTCAAGCCGCGTCTTCCAAGGATAGAGAAGCTCTATATGGACGGGATCATCCATGACGAGTTTTTATCAAAATTAGTAGAAAGTCAAATTGATGATTTAATCAATTTCTGATACCGGATATATAAGGTTTATGACTTCCCGACGCCGGTGCTATTCCGATAGACCTATTTTAGGAATGAATCACTTTTGCCTAAAATACGTAGTGGTGTTAGCAATATCTTACCGGAAATCTTTTTACATTTCTCCGGAGTCGTTCTTATAAATAATTGATCATGTTTAGTATCTTCTTATGAATATTTTTAAAAAGTATTTAAATACCTTTTGCCTGGTGATTGCCTGTGGTTTGACCACTAGCTGTAATAATGAAAAAACTTCTGGATCTGAGAAGGGGGATCTAACTGGAGAAGTAAATATAAGTGGCGCATATTCGTCGTATCCTTTGATGAAAATCTGGGCTGTAGAATTTACCAAATTACATCCAGCGGTTAAAGTGGACATCGTGGCGAACGGAACTGGAAAGGGCATCGTCCAAACATTGAGTGGCAAGGTGCATATAGGGATGATTTCAAGGCCGCTTAGCAAAGATGAAATTCAAAAAGGGCTATGGCAGCTCTCTATAGCAAAAGATGCCGTCGTCCCCCTAATGAGTGAAAAGAACAAAGACTTTAGGAGCATCAGCCGAAAAGGCTTGACAAAACAGAATCTTAGGGAAATATACATTACCGATGAAATAAAATATTGGGGAGATGCAGCCGGAACTCTGAGCCAAAATCTTATTCATGTAATTAAGAGGCAAGACATCGCGGGAGACTCTGAGATATGGGGAAAGTATCTAGAGAAAAAGGAAGAGGAATTAGCTGGAGTTGGTGTCTTTGGCGACCCAGGAATGATAGACGCGATTATAAAAGAACCAAATGCAATAGGCTATGCAAGCATGGGTTATGTATTTGATTTAAAAACCCGCAAAGCCCATAAAGGTGTAGGTATCATCCCTATCGATCTAGATAAAAATGGATTAATTTACCCAGAAGAAAAGATTTATGAGAATGTAGATATATTTATTGAGGCTCTTGAGAAGGGCATATACCCGGTCTCAAGAAACCTAAAAGTGGTAACTAACGGTGTTCCCTCAGATAGAACTGTGAAAGAATTTCTGAATTTTATCATTAATGACGGTCAGAAAGTCCTTAGGGAATCTGGTTATGCCAGTATTGGTGCGGACAGTTTAGCGGCAGAAAGAGCCAGAATAAGCAAACTATAATTTCAATTTTAAAGACAATGTTGATAATTAATCAACATTGTCATGTAAAAACCTATTGTTTCCCAATATTTCATTTTCGTCATTCAAATTATACCTTGAGATATTACGTTCAGAAGAATGTGGATAATCATTTAAATTAACCTTCTTTCTCAAGTACGCTGGAACTTCAAGCTTTTCTTTGAATTCTTCAGGGTTCATATTTTGATTCACACATAAGCCCTTCAATTTTTTTATCCTTTCTTGAGCCTGAATTTGCATCAGCCTTTTCATTTCCTCAGAATGTTCATTTTCCTTTTGAAGTTCGGTCTTCTCAGCCTTTATTTCAAAATTATACTCGTTTCTATTGAAAAATTCTTCTTTCGGAACATTATTAGTATGAGAAGATGGCATAGACTCTTGAGTAGCCATAGGCGTTCTAACGGGAGCGACTATCCTTTCTTCCTCCTTTTTTGCCTCGTAAGGCTTTTCAAAGTCGAAGGAGATTTGAGCCTTGGGTTCTTCCTTGATTTCTGTGTTTGTAAAGCTAATTTGTTTATCACTGACTAGGTCAATAATTTTTTTTTGGGAGCTTGAGGCCGGCTTATGATCGAAGCCTGTAGCAATAACAGTAACACGAATTTGGTCTCCCAAAGCAGGATCCATTCCTTGTCCAAATATAACCTCTGCATCGTCACCAGCTTTTTCTTCAATGTAATCTGTGATCTCAGTAAGCTCGTCCATCCTAAGCTCTGCCTGCTCACCAGATGTGATTGATAAAAGTATTTTCTTAGCACCCAATATATCAGTATTGTTCAAAAGTGGCGAAGCCAACGCTTCCTCTGCAGCCCTTGTCGCACGGTTGTCGCCCCTTGTGATAGACGATCCCATTACAGCGGCTCCAGAGTCCTTCATCACTGTTTTAACATCTTCAAAATCGACGTTCACATCGCTTGTTACTGTGATGATCTCTGCGATACTTTTTGCAGCAGTCGATAATACATTATCTGCTTGAGCAAAGGCCTCGCGTATAGAAAGATTGCCAAAAATCATTCTAAGCTTATCATTTTCAATAACCAATACGGTATCACAGTTTTCTCTCAACTCTTGTATACCAAAGTCGGCTTGCTGTCTTTTCTTTTTTCCTTCAAATCCAAAGGGAGCAGTGACGATTCCTACAGTAAGGACATCAAGTTCCCTAGCAATTTTAGCAATAACCGGTGCAGCGCCAGTTCCGGTGCCACCGCCCATTCCAGCCGTTATAAAAAGCATACGGGTATTGCTACTCAGCAATTCTCTTATCTCTTCCCTACTTTCCAAAGCTGCATTTCTTCCCTTCTCAGGATTAGCGCCAGCTCCTAGACCATCTGTTAAGTCTACACCAATCTGTAATTTTGTAGGTACCGCACTACTCTTTAGCGCTTGTACATCAGTATTACAAACAATGAATTCCACATCTTTTATGCCTTGGCTAAACATATGGTTTACAGCATTGCTACCACCTCCCCCAACTCCTATCACCTTTATGATAGACTTGTGGTGACTTGGAAGATCAAATGTATAAGAGTTTTCAAACATGGCCTTTGAATTTGGGTATTCTAAAATATTTATTTTATAAAATTAATTTAATAATCGGATTTATCATCAAGGTCGTCGATTAATAAGCCCTTTGTTCGATCAATTATTTTTTTAAGAAACTGACCTCCACCGTCTTGAATTCTTTTTGGTTTTTCCTCTTTCACCTGTGGCATTTGAGATGCACTTACCTCTTGGTACCTGTTTTCACGGTCATCAATCGCTCTGAAACCTGCAAGCACTAATCCTATCGTAGTTGAATACATAGGACTCTTCACTGCTTCGACTTTGCTTTTTCCTAAATGCTCGTTCGGATACCCGATTCTCACATCCATCCCCGTCATGTATTCAAAAACTTGCTTTAGATTTTGAAGTTGTGATCCACCACCAGTAAGGACTATGCCGCCAGCTAATTTGTTTTCGTAGCCGGAACATATAATTTCAGAATGCACCAGTTCGATGATCTCTTCCATTCTTGCTTGGATAATATGTGCAAGATTTTTGATAGATATTTCTTTCGGAGCTCTGTCTCGCAATCCAGGAATGGATACTATCTCATTAGGATTGGCTTCTTCTGCCAATGCCCTTCCAAATTTCACCTTCAACAACTCTGCTTGATTTTGCAT
>DASVUU010000724.1:0-7361 GCA_036386935.1 Cytophagaceae bacterium
AACAAATTGATGTTTAATCTCTCACCCCTTTGAGTATTAAGTACTCTATAAACATTGTTTTACTAGGTTTTCAAAGATCTATTGATTGCGGAATGATCGTTAAATCTTTTAAAATGAAGGTTGGAAATTTTTCCATCTACATAGATGGAGTATTTAAAGGGTAACAGAAAAGATCGACTGTTTAGTTGCCACTCGGTCCAACTTATAGGCAAAGCAATTTTTATTTCTAATAAGAATTTTAAAAAGCTTCTGGACAGGAGGAACTTCAAGGCAATTCACTTTTGATAACAAGAAAATTTAGAAATATTTTTTTATTCTTGAGAGCAATATAAAGATGCCTAAAATATCCTTTCTTAATAAATTCATAAAGAGTGATCTATTGAACAAAGATTTTTCTAGCCTTCAACTTTTCACCGTTTATACTAACGTTTAAGACATAGAGTCCTTTAGATAGTGTGGATAGGTCAAGCATCCTATTTAAAGCAAGGTAAGGTCCGGAGGCAATGTCTAATACGAGCTTCCCCGTTAGGTCAATAAGATTAATCTTTACATCAGCTTCTTTTACCATGTTCAAAGAGATGGTAAGGTCTTTATTGGTTGGATTAGGGTAGACAACTAAACTCGTTCCATATTCAGTTGACCCCTCAGCGACCTCAGTAAGTACCTGTATTTGCTTTAAATCGGAAAACATAAATACTCCTTTGTCGTCAGTTGCCTTGGCATAAATATGATTGCTGCCTTTAGGTGCATTGTTCCAGATGAGATTAAATGGTTTCTCAGTATCTTCCCCAATCTTCTCATCGCCGAAAAAGAACTCAATCTTTTTAACGTTCATATTTTCTGTCGATGCACCTGCGATCACCTGGCCGCCGCTGACAGTTGCATTATCCATTTTTACCGCCGCGTTTAAAGGAGAGGTACTACAGGACACTTTTAAACTTTCCCAGTCACCGTTGGGCCATACTGTGTTGCCCCAGTCAGCGATATCATTTAATAGAGTGCAATCAACACCCCACGGTCTCATTCTATTGATCATATCCATAATATAGTCTGGCCATGCACCCCCTGGGTTGTTAATGGGCTTAGGGAGGTGGTCTATATTAGGAATGGTCCAACGACCATCCTGTCCATTGAACGAAATATCATTATAAGGAAAATATCTCTTATTTGCCTCATGCCAGGTTTTTAAGTATGCATTGATAAATTGCCGTCTTATTTCCGAATGAGCAGGATTTATCCAATGTTCTTCGTAAGCTTGGACCCATGTAAGCCATACTGGGGATGCATTGCTAAAATTCCATCCTTCTGCCCCGGTTTTGCCATTGTCTGCTACCTGGGTTCCTTTGACTAGGTACGTCATGAATCGTATTGGCTCATCTTTACGTGCAACATTTCTTAAATCACCAAAAACACCATATGAATAGGCATAATCGTTTACCTTGTGGTCAGCGCGATGGCCAGTGCCTGCATTTACCACTAAGGCCAACTGATACCAAGCATTCGCAGTATACTGGTTAGTGATACCATTGCCTCCTATGCCTAAATCGTTTGGAACTCCTATTAAATGTGGAGACGGTTCAAACAACATCCTGTCGTTGTGATTTGACCAAGCACGATGTTCCGCCTTATCGCCGTAAATGGTTTGGGCATCATCCTCCATACCAAATTCGTGCATCATCTCCCACAACTTGACAGCTACGGTTTGCCGTAAACTATACAGTTGTACTCCTTTTTCTCTAGTCCAGTCATCCTGATTTACTACAGCGTGTTTTTCTCTGATTTCATTGTGGACCCACGCATATTCATATAATACATTCCATATAGTCCGACTCAGTGCCGGATTTTCTTTTTCGGTTTCCAATAATTGCCTAGCCTCTGGATAGGACTTTTTCATTTTGCTGTCGTCCCAGTCATTTGGAAATGCGTCTTTGGGGTGGACTTGTGGCAACCAATGCTTCCAATCCAAAAGCTGCATTGCTATTGGAAGTTCGCGTAGATTTAATGTTTTGTTCGTAGCAATTGCATCAGAGTTAATTCCATTGGGGAATAAGTAAGGAAGTGTTTTATTCTCATCATCAAGCGCCCAATCGACGCCCGCACCTGCTGCCCACTCTGCCACAGGTTTAGCATCTAACCCTGGACCAGGCTGATAGGGTGGGTTCCATGGTCTACCAGGAGAAGGAATATCCCGTGACCTGATGTAACTGGCAATCTGTTCTCCTTTTTCTTGTGACAAACCATGAAATTTTGCCCTCTCAATTATTGCGTGGTTAGAATAATTAAAATACTTTAAATCCCTGCCATGTTTCGCGTGACAATCGACACATTTAGCCTTTAATGTAATTGAGCTTTTAATTGGCGAGTGGGTGAGACTTGCAGTTTCGTATAGCACTTTGCCTGCTTCAATATCGGCAGTGGACGGCCTCGGCGCCTTCCAAGTAGAAGGGTTTTCTTCAGAAAATATTTCCCGAGATAACAGTTTATTGCCGGCATCATCTACCAGATTGAATTTAACCACCCGGTAACCTATTGTTATCCCTTCTGATTTATTGAATCTAAAGGATATGGTGTTACTGCCATTTTTTATAGTACCAGAGGTAAGTGGTAGCGTGAGTTTTATTGTATTGAAAGCACCACCGATGCCACCATATATCTTATCATTGCCTTTTATTACAACTGTGTTATTGTTAAGATCAACATAAGGACTACCATTGACCTTAACACTTCCCTTATCAGCATAGGATAGGTTGTTTACCTGCATCCATAAACCTTTCACTTTGGAGGCATCTGGCACCTGAACAGTTACAGACCTGGTGGTTCCATCAGGTCCTAATACTTCAATAGGAAGGATAATTTGGGCTTGTATTGAACAACTGACATAAAGGAATAAGAGCAGCAAAGCAGTCAATAAAGTTAAATGAGGTTGTGTTTTAGCCATGCAATTATTAGTTAACCTTGTATTGAATGAATTCAATTTTTTATTGAAATATTTCAATTTTACAAATAAAAGTTGAATTAACAAACAAATTACCCTCAACTATTAGATGATATAGGGCTTATATTTTTGTCCGGTAGGTTTTACTCCCCCTTAAGTAGATGAAGTACTTTATTGTCTATTATTTGCGGATCGTCAAAAATGTTATAAGATCTGCTAGTTTCTGGATAAGGACACAATAAAAGGATGGACATCATATTGAAGGATGTTTGATTTATAATAGCAAAGTTTAATATTAGGCTTTTTATCAGTGCATTAGCAAGAGGCGGCGGCAAATTTATAATGTCAGTACTTTGAAAAATTTGAATGAATTAACTTTTGCGTTGAGATAAAAGGAATGAATAATGATGTCGAATCATGGCGAAACGGCGCGTACCTTAAAATGCTATATTATGAAAAACAGAAGAATAAGGTAGATTACACCAAAACAAAGCTGCAATTTAATTTTCCGAACGTTTCTATTTTACTAGAGATGGGCGAACCGAGAGAGTAAATAAAGTTTCCTTAGGCCCATTATTTGCGATATGCAACGAGAAAAAGAACGGGGGATGAGACCTCATTGACCGAATGAAGTTGTTTAGTTTCAATGATTAGTGGATGCATAACCACTCGTTAATAATCCAAAAAATAAGTGGCTCCGGCAGGAATCGAACCTGCATCTAAAGTTTAGGAAACTTCTATTCTATCCATTGAACTACGGTGCCATTTCTGGGCATTACCAGCTTGCAAAAGTACAGATACTTTACAATTAATTAAAATTAATCTTCAAAAGATTGGTCTAAATCTGTAGAAACATAGTTGGGATAAATCATATGGTGTTTTTCCGCGACAGTCGTAGCCAACAAATTTTTCAATTCATCCATATTTTCCTTGCTCGTTGCAGAGATAAATACTGCATGAGGCTCACTTTTACTCATGTGAGTTGACTTTAACTGCTCCAGAGTGATGTGATTATTACCCATTTCTTCCTGAGCCAGGCTGGCCTCCTGTTCTCTGTATTTATCAATTTTGTTGAAAACCAATATTGTTGGCTTATCGGCTGCCTCGATTTCGCTTAGAGTTGCATTTACCACCTCGATCTGTTCTCCAAAGGAAGGGTGTGAAACGTCCGCCACGTGAAGAAGGATATCTGCTTCTCTCAATTCATCTAAGGTCGATTTGAAACATTCTATCAGTGTGTGAGGAAGCTTTCTGATGAACCCGACAGTATCTGATAGGAGAAATGGAACCGTATCTAAAACCACTTTTCTCACCGTAGCATCAACAGTTGCAAAAAGCTTGTTCTCTGCGAAAACGTCCGATTTCGAAATAATATTCATAATCGTAGACTTGCCAACATTGGTATACCCCACTATCGCTACTCGGACTATTTTATTTCTTGACTTCCTTTGAGTGATGCTCTGCTTGTCTATCTTCTTTAAGTCCTCCTTCAGCAAAGTAATTCTGTCCCGTATGATCCGTCTATCCGTCTCAATTTCTTTTTCCCCAGCTCCACCTCTGGTACCTGTTCCTCCTCGCTGACGTTCTAAGTGAGACCACATCTTTGTGAGTCGTGGCAGCATATATTGCAACCTGGCTAGCTCTACTTGGGTGCGGGCTTGGGCAGTTTTTGCGCGGAGTGAGAATATATTTAAAATTAAAAGACTTCTGTCTAGAATTGGTATTTCTAGTTCTTTCTCAAGGTTTCTAACCTGCGAGGGAGATAGCTCATCATCAAAAATAACCATATTCACATTATGGGCCTTGATGTATGCCGCAATCTCTTCAAGCTTTCCCTTACCCACGTAGGTGCGGGTGTCAGGCCTCTCGAGCCTCTGCATAAACTTCTGAACCGTCTTTACTCCCCACGTTTCGGTGAGAAAAGCAAGTTCATCTAGATACTCTATAGTTTTTTCAACTTGTTGCTTTTGCGTTACCAATGCTACCAAAACGGCGGTCTCAACTGGTGCTTCTGTGTCAAATCCTGTCATCAATATTTTTAGATATAATTAAGATAACCAAAATTTACGATCGTGGTTATGTCGGGCAGTAAGATTTTCATCAAGAAAACCCTACTAAAGATTAATAGTCATATTTTTTTAGCTGGTTGACATATTGTACAACCTGATCCACTTCCTGCTCCGTCAGCTGATCTTTGAAGCTTTTCATCAGTCCTTTCCCATTCAAAATAATCTCCTTCTTTTCATCATCAGAAAGTTTGCTTACCTGTAAGTCTTTGGCACCTCCTGCGCCCATTTTTCCATCCGCTCCGTGGCAGGGTGCACATGCTTGGGTATATATAGCTTTGGCATTCTCCAGATTTACCTGAGAGTTACTTTGGATGATCTGGTCTGGTGCAGCCACGCTGGGAGTCTCCGTAGCTTCTGCTGTCGTGCGAGTGATTACGATTTTATCCTTTTTAAATGTAAGACTTCCTGTCTCTGCTACACCATATGCATAAATGAAAAAAACCAGGGCGAAAATAGACATTACCTTGTTTTTCTTTTTCATTCCTATGATCCCAATGGGGATGGCAATAAGAACCAAGACAATTTTTACAATAAGGTATGTGGCGATGTTTGGAATGATAAATAATAAGTATCCTCCTGTAAGGAGTATTAAAGTTCCCAATACCATTTCCATGACCTTCGTTTTTTCTCGAATTTTATCTAAGGCCGAATCTTTATTGAGTAATAATAGTATAGTTTTAATCATGAAGGACAGTAAAAAAATAACGATTACTGTTACATGTAGATGAAGCATTCCTTTTGCCATAGATTTTTGGTTTTTTAGATTCCGCAAATTAGTGGAATTTAGCCATGTTTATAAAATTATTAATTTGATAATATTCTTCGCCTAGGTCTTTTATATATTATATGACAATCGCCATTGTTGCCAATACATCATGGAATATTTACAATTTCCGAACGGGAATACTGAATAGTCTGATGGCCCAGGGACATACGATAGTAGTCATAGCTCCGAGCGACGAGTATACAGAGCATCTGAAGGGTCTAGGTTATATTTACTACGATATAGCTCTGGACAATAAGGGAAGCAGTCCATTTCGAGATTTTATTTTTTTCAAATCTCTCCTACGTCTCTATAGAAAAATAAAGCCAGACGTCATTTTACATTATACCATTAAGCCGAATATCTACGGTAGCTTCGCAGCTGGCATTTGTGGTATTCCTTCTATCAATACTATTTCGGGATTGGGGACAGTGTTTTTAAGGGACGGTCTATCGAGTCGTTTAGCGAAATATTTGTACAGGCTAGCCTTCTTATTTTCGAAAAGGGTTTTTTTTCAAAATGAGTCAGACAAAGCGCTTTTCATAAAGCAAAACCTGGTACACGCCACTAATACAGTGGTTGTACCTGGGTCAGGAATTGATCTCTCAAAATATTCCTCATCTGAAGCCGTGCAAGGGACCGAAGTTATTTTTCTATTTGTCGGCAGGTTATTATATCACAAAGGGATCGTGGAATACGTGGAAGCTGCCAAGAGTTTGAGGAAGAAAAATTATAATTGGCGCTTTCAAATATGCGGTGCCATAGAACCGGAGGCTAAATTAGGAGTACAAGAACATGAATTAAATTCGTGGATAGAAAATGATTCTATCGAGTATTTAGGCTTTTCAAACCAGATCAAAGAGGTCATCAGAAAGGCTACATGTATCGTGCTTCCCTCTTACAGAGAAGGTATTTCAAGGACACTTTTAGAAAGTGCGGCAATGAGCAAACCGTTGATCGCTTCTGATGTCCCGGGGTGTAAGGAAATAGTTTTCAATAACCGAAATGGATTCACCTGTCGGCCCGCAGACTCGGCGGATCTTGCAGAGAAAATGGAACAAATGGGGCTACTTTCTAATGAACAAAGGGACAAACTAGGCAAAAATGGCAGAAGGCTGATGGAAGAGACCTTCGATGAGCGTTTCGTAATAAAGGAATATGTCGATACAATCATGAATATTACCCTGAAGAATTAGAAAATATGGCCCTATTTTAAAATGGCCCCGTTCTCTGTGGATTGAACTTTCCGATGAGGTAAGATATATTCAAGCCTATACCTTATCTTTGATTCAAATTTATAACAATGGAATTAAAAGCATTAAGACTTAAAGGACTTATCGAGATTACCCCAAGACTTTTTCATGATGAAAGAGGGTATTTTTTTGAATCATACAGCGAAAAAAATTTTAAGGATAACGGTTTAGATATAAAATTCGTACAGGACAATCAGTCGTATTCGAGCGCTGGGGTAGTAAGGGGACTTCATTTTCAAAAGGATCCTTTTGGTCAGGCTAAGTTAGTAAGAGTTCTTAAGGGGAAAGTACTAGATGTGGTGGTCGATTTAAGGAAGGATTCTGAAACATTTGGTCAAGCG
>DASVUU010000725.1:0-2260 GCA_036386935.1 Cytophagaceae bacterium
TAAAAGAATCAACACTACTGCGCTTATTCTTGAGCCACAAGAAATAAGGCATGCCATTAATCAGGGAATCCCCTCACAGTTTGTAAAAGAACTCGCCGATCTGGACGAATTTAAAAAAGCTACTTGCTATACAATTAGAACTCATAGAATGCTGGACAGAGATTTTGTCACTAGATTTATATCTTTTTATCTGAACAACTACCATGAATACCAACCGGACCTTGACACTTTTATGAATAAGTCAATGGCACGCTTAAAGGAAGTAGAAGAAAGTGACCGTGTTCATATAAAATCGAAGTTTATTTTGGCCATGACCACAGCTTATCAACTTTTTGGTGATGATGCATTTCGAAAGCGATTCAGCCGCGATGACAATCGTAAGCCTATAAATAAGGCATTGTTTGAAGTGTGGTCTGTTACGTTAGCTAAGCTTACAAGTACCGAAATCACATACCTTGTAAATAATAAAGATCAGCTAATTGATGGATTCATACATTTATTAAATAATGATGTCGCTTTTTTAAATGCTCTAAGTTCTGGAACCAGTGATAGAACAAGAGTAGTAAAGAGATTTACAGCTATAGAAAGTCTGGTTAAAAAAACAATCGCCAATGATTAAAGCCATAGAAATACAAAACTTCAAGTTATTTAAAAACACGAAGCTTTCCTTAAAGACATTAAATTTATTTGCCGGATTAAATGGTACTGGCAAATCCTCGTTTATTCAAGTTCTCCTTTTGCTACGACAATCACATCAAGCTGGTGTTTTACAGACTACAGGACTAATATTAAAAGGCAATTTAGTTGAGTTAGGGACAGGTAAAGACATATTTTACCAGTTTGCAGGTAAGGACGAACTGATAAAAATGAGAATTTATACCTCTAACCATAGTTATTACTGGGATTTTGGATACTTATCCGATTCGGACATTTTATCAATTGTTGGCAAAACAGCCTATACCGATGTACTATCAGAGTTTAATCTTTTTAATCACAATTTTCAGTATTTAAACACTGAGCACATAGTTCCGCTTAACACCTATAAGAAATCTGAATTTGAGGTAATACAAAATCGACAAATCGGCAAACATGGTGAATACGCTGTACACTATCTTTCAGAATATGGACTTGAGTCAATACAATATTCTAATCTTATTCATCCAAACGCTAAATCAAATAGATTACTTCATAATGTTGAAGCGTGGCTTAACGAAATCAGTCCCGGAATTAAAGTTATTGTTGAAGATATTAAAGGTCTTGATCTAATCCGCTTGAGTTTTCAATATGAAGCAGAAAGCGGGTACACGAACGAGTACAAACCAATAAATGTTGGCTTTGGAATCACCTATGCACTCCCAGTGATTGTAGCATTACTTACTGTAACTCCTAATAAAATCACAATTATTGAGAATCCAGAATCTCATGTTCATCCAAAGGGTCAAGCTAAAATTGGCGAGCTGGCTGCCCTGGCTTCTTCTAATGACTGTCAGATATTCATTGAAACCCACAGCGACCATGTTCTGAATGGCATAAGAGTAGCCGTAAAGGAACGCAAAATTGAGGATTCACAAGTAGCGATTCATTACTTTGACAGAGTTTCAAATAACAAAGCAGAACATGAATCTGTGATTACTACAATCAATATTGACAAGAATGGAGAATTGAGTGAATATCCTCAAGGTCTTTTAGATGAGTGGAGTTCACAGCTTTTCAAATTGATATAAAGTTATATGGACTTTATATTCAATGAATTGAGCTTTAAAGATAGTTGCGCCGATATTCATGGCGGGCAACTTATAATGGAGAATTTACTGCAGGTCTGCAAACAAGGAAGGGAGCTTGGGATGTCAAGACTGGCAATAAGACCTGATTTTTATGAGCAGTCTTTGTTAGACGGGTATAGTATAAGAAATTGGCTGAATGATCAAACTGTACGTAAAAGCTTTAAAGATTTAATGTTAAGCATTGTCAGACATCCTTATATTGACAATAATGACACCTCAATAGAAGAGGAGTTTGTATCCTCTTATTTTTATTTGACTAACAAAGAAACGTCATCAGTTGAAGGCCTTGCCGTAGCATATTTATATAGAACTATGGCAATTAGTCTTTACTCTTCAGAAGCATGGAATGCTCATCAAATTAGCCTTAATTTTTCTAAAGAAGGATACGATGGCCAGACTGTTAAAGTCAATCATGCAAGTCTAACTCCTCACATCGAACAGCATAAAGATTGGATAGCCTCTAGGATTGGAGTAAA
>DASVUU010000726.1:0-2959 GCA_036386935.1 Cytophagaceae bacterium
ATACTATAATAGGTTGGTATGCCTACCACAATGTTGAATGGGAAGGTCACTCCCAAAGACATAGGCAATAACAAACTCATGTTTGCCTGTGGTACCGCCATCCGTATGGCAGCGGGCACGGCGATATAAGAAGCACTGGCACATAGCACTGTGAACAGCATGGCATCCCCTTCGCTAAGACCAAGGAAATATGAAATAAGTATCCCCAACGTAGCATTTATTATGGGAGTAAGGATCGCGAACATAATCAGAAATAGGCCGGATTGTTTCAAAGCGCCCATCCTGCTTCCTGCAACCAGTCCCATATCCAAGAGGTATAGACAAAGCATCCCTTTAAAAATATCCGAAACGAACGAATGTAAATCGCGCTCTCCACGTTCGCCTGAGAGGTAGCCAATCACGACGGAGCCTACCAATAAAACAATTGAGCCATTGAAAAAGGCTTCTCTTAATACGTCTTTCATCCCACCCTTGTGTTCAGAACTTTCCAGCTCGATGGCTACAGCTTCCTTCTTAGCGGCAGACCTTATCAAAAATAATCCTACCACGATAGCTGGAGACTCCATGATTGCCATTCCAGCGACCATATATCCACCCGATTCTACATGAGCATTTGTTAAAAAAGACTGTGCGGTTGCAAAGGTCACGGCACTTACTGAACCATACGTAGCGGCGATGGCGCCCGCATTGTAAATATCGAGCTTTATTCTAAGTACAAAATAGGTGACGACAGGCACTAATAATGACATAAATATACAGGCCAACACTATAAAAATGATTTGTTGTGTGAAGCCACTTTTGAATAACTCCTGCCCGCCTTTGATGCCAATATCAAACAAAAGGTACAAGGAGAAAAATTTTGCAATTGCCGGCGGGACTTCCAGGTCTGACTTGATCAAAACGGCAATCACACCAAGAAAAAAGAATAATACTGGTGGAGTTAAAAAATTTTGGGCTATGGCCTCTAAGTTCATAGGGATAAAGTAAGCGAGTATCTTTCAAAAATAGAACTCATCCATCGTATTTATTTGGGCCATAGTATGGTGATATCCCAGCAAAATATTTACTTCCGCTCTTGGAATGAACTTCAGCTTGAAGAAATCGATGTTTTAACCGGTTTTTGGCCATAAAAAAGGGGCAGATTTAGCATCTGCCCTTTTTAAAAAAATCTTGATAAAAATGGTCAATTATTTGTTTGCAACCAATTTCAAATCGATTTCGAAATTGTCTTCAATAGTTTTGTCTCCCAAATTGTCAAAGAAGCTACCAGAACCATATTTGATGTCATATTTCGTTCTGTCTACTTTTATTTTTGCATCGGCAGTAACAACCTTACCGTTAGTTTTAATAACTGCTGGAAAAGTAATGTCTTTTGCTATGCCTTTGATAGTAAGCTTTCCAGTTACATCATAATTATCGCCACCCTTTGATGTGATGCTTGATGCTACAAAAGAAGCCTTTGGAAACTTGTCGACTGCGAAGAAATCTTCGTTCTTTAAGTGGCCAATAAGTTTAGCATTGTATCCTGCATCTGTCAAATCTGTACAAGTGATGCTGTTCATATCAATGTCAAAAGAACCACCTTTTACGGTTTTTCCATCAAGGATGATATTGCCTTGAGTAACTTTTACATTGCCTGTGTGAGCTCCGGTAACTTTTTTACCTGTCCACACCAATGTTGTGAGTGCTGGGTCTACTTTGTAAGTTGTAGCATTTTTGCCTGGTCCTGTAAATGCGAATTGAACGGCACTTACTAATACTACTAAAAAGAATGTGATGTTTTTCATAATGATAATGTTTGTAATGGTTAATAGTTTTGTAAATATATGTTTAAACATTTAATCTGACAAGATTAGTGCCAAATATTAATATAATTTTGAAAGTAAGCATAATAATGATTAAGGAATCTAACAAAGGGCTGATCGGTAATTTTTAGTGGAGCAATTAAGAATTTTATAGTTTCAAAAAAGGTTAGTACAATACCAGTGTGCGGGATCGCAGTGGTATCCCGCAGTCGGCTTTCCGTGGGATGAGGAGTTCCCGCCAATATACGGGAAAGGCTGCCGAGGAGCCCGGTCCTTGACATGCCCACTTAATTCCTCTTTATATTATTGTAAAAAATTAACCAAACACAATTCTTTATATATAATTTTGACCTTTATCTGAATAGATGAAAAGTCTATAAATTCTAGCAACACATCAATGAAAAAGAAAAAAGGACCCGAGCATAAACTGAATCTGAGAAACATTCAATTGACTGACTATGATGATATTAAAGAAATCATGGAGTTGGTCTACTCTAACGCTGGTGGTTCCTGGACTAAGCAAGAGTTGCGTTCTCAGTTAAAATACTTTCCAGAAGGGCAGATTTGTATAGAAGACAATGGAAAGTTGGTGGCTGCAGCCTTTAGCTTGATTGTAAAATATTCAGACTATGGCGACAACCATACTTACAAGCAGATCACAGGAAATGGTATGCTAAAAACTCATGACGAGGAGGGCGATACTTTGTATGGAATCGACGTATTCGTCCATCCCAAGTTTCAAGGACTCCGATTGGGCAGAAGGCTTTACGATGCTAGAAAAGAGCTATGTGAAAAGCTAAACCTACGTGCCATTATTGCTGGAGGAAGAATTCCTGGTTATAAAAAACATTCTGACAAGCTCAGCCCTAGAGAATATATAGAGCAGGTCAAGCACAAAGAAATTTACGACCCTATCCTAACCTTTCAGATCGCCAATGACTTTCACGTGAGAAAAGTAATTACGAATTATCTTCCGGATGATACTGACTCCCAATCCTACGCAACTTTATTGGAATGGATAAATGTGTACTATGATGAAAGCAATAAACTAATCGGCGGTAAAAAGTCTATTGTAAGAGTTGGCGTAGTTCAGTGGAAAATGCGCAGGGTGACAACCCTAGAAGATCTCTACCAACAAATTGAGTTCTTCGTCG
>DASVUU010000727.1:0-2294 GCA_036386935.1 Cytophagaceae bacterium
TATTGGGATTGCCATTATAAGTTTTATAGTGCAGTCCAGATTTAAATCAAAGTTTAAAAAATACTCAGAAGTGCCGCTATCTTCAGGTTTAACTGGACGTGATATCGCTGAAAAGATGCTACATGACCATGGGATTCATGACGTACAGATTCTTTCAGCCGAAGGCTCTTTATCCGATCACTACGACCCAAGTAAGCGGACAGTTAATTTAAGTCCGGAGGTATATGCCGGAAGAAGTATTGCTGCAGCGGCGGTAGCCGCCCACGAGTGCGGGCATGCCGTACAACACGCGAAGGCTTATTCTTGGCTGCAGTTCAGATCTGCTATGGTACCAACAGTTAATATCGCTTCCAACTTATTGCAGTATGTTTTTATGCTGGGGATAATAATGTATGCTTCAAGTTTTGGGTATACATTGTTGCTTGTTGCATTCGGTGCAATGGTTGTGGTTACTTTATTCAGTGTCGTAACACTACCGGTAGAGTTTGATGCAAGTAATCGTGCGTTAGCCTGGTTACAAACAAATCGAGGAATTATGCAAACCAGTATTGAACATGGCCAGGCAAAAGACGCCTTATGGTGGGCTGCCATGACTTATGTAGTTGCAGCTCTCGGCTCAGTAGTTCAATTACTCTATCTTGCAATGATGCTTTTTGGAGGCGGAAGACGCGACTAATCTTAGCAAAACGAAAAAAGCTCACTGAAACCAGTGAGCTTTTTTTATGCTTATACTTTAGAGATGCTAAAATAGCTTTGGATGATTAATTCATTTTGTAAGGAGCAATCATACTGAATTCGGGAATTTTAACCTCAAACTCTTCGTTATCCACCAATCTTCTCATTTCGTAACTTCCTCTCATGGTGCCTATATCGGTTTTAAGGTTACATCCCGATACATACTCGTGGAAGCTACCCGGATCAATAACCGGCTGCTGGCCTACAACGCCCTCGCCTTCCACTTCACGATGCGAACCATTGGAATCAAAAATGAACCAATGACGGCGCATTAACTGGACACTATAGTCGGTTAAATTTTCGATGTTAATTTTATAAGCAAACATATAGTGATCGTTTGCCGGATTTGAATATTCGGGTTGGTATATAGTTTCTACTGATATTTTAACGCCTTCGGTAATGTGTGTAATCATAACAGAATTTGGTTTAAGTTAATGATATAAATCTTAAATCCAAAAATCAAGCCAAGACCTCATCGAATTTATTTCCGATGTCGTCAAGAACTTCATTAATAGCACTGAGGCTTTCTAATTGAACAAGCATCATCCTGTATTCCTTGAAGTTAGGAATACCTTTAAAATAATTGGAATAGTGCCTGCGCATTTCAAAAATGCCGGTTTTTTCGCCTTTCCATTCAATTGATTTCTGAAGATGGGTGCGGCAAACATCGATTCTCTCAGTTAAGGTAGGTCCGGGTAAATATTCGCCCGTTTTGAAAAAATGTTTTATTTCTCTGAATATCCATGGATATCCTATAGCAGCTCTGCCAATCATAATGCCATCCACTTCGTATTCCATACGCCAATTGGCAGCTTTTTCGATAGAATCAACATCGCCGTTTCCAAAAATCGGAATTTCAATTTCCGGATTCCGTTTAATGTCGCGAATCATGGTCCAGTCAGCTTCACCTTTATACATTTGGGCTCGTGTGCGGCCGTGTATAGTCAATGCTTTAATCCCAACTTCCTGTAGGCGCCTGGCAACTTCATCCACATTTTTGGTATTATCATCCCATCCCAATCTTGTTTTCACAGTAACCGGTAAATGGGTTGATTCAACCACAGCCTTAGTCATCTTCACCATTTTATCAATGTCTTGCAATAAACTTGCACCTGCACCGCGGCAGGCAACGTTTTTTACCGGACATCCGTAATTGATATCGATTAAATCGGGAGAGGCTTTGGTAGCAATTTCGGTGGCTTCGCGCATGCTATCGATATTACTGCCAAATATTTGAATTCCAATTGGACGTTCGTATTCAAAGATATCCAGCTTTTGCAGGCTTTTGGCAGCATCGCGGATAAGACCTTCGGAAGAAATAAATTCGGTGTACATCATATCCACACCGTTTTGTTTACAAACAAAACGGAAAGGCGGATCACTCACATCCTCCATCGGAGCAAGAAGCAAAGGGAATTCACCTAAATCAATATTTCCAATTTTAACAGCCATGGGCTTAGCTAATACTTTTATCTTTGTGCGCTTGTAAAACGAATTTACAAAAATAGTATTATTAGATTGAACATGTTTACAAGGCCGTCAGAACAACGTCATCCTTT
>DASVUU010000728.1:0-5739 GCA_036386935.1 Cytophagaceae bacterium
CGAAATTTTTGTTGTCTATAGAGCCGTTTGCAGGACGCACTTATGAACCTAACGGCTATTGGCCAGCACCACAATATGGGCGTCTTCCTTCCTTCCAATTTTAAAGGCCTCCGTGACGCACGTGACAAGGACTTTGCAAACAATATAAATAATAAAAACTTCCTCTAAGCGCTGTCTAGGGGAGGTGGGTAGGCAGGTTAGGAAGAAAATTTGATATTAGAGCGATGTTTCGCAGCTTTTCTATAAATTTATACCGTCTATACCTTGCCAAAGAAACTAAATAATTGACTTCCATGGGTGTACTATCATGGCAAGACGTGTCTAACGAATTATTTATGGCCCATTATGTATGCCTGTTGGATAGGCCGTTTCTGGGGTGTATCTAATTACATGACTTGGACGGGTTGGCAAAGTTTACTTTACAGAAGGTTGAAAAGTTTCCGTTATTCAAAAGATAATCTAATGACATGTAAGTACTATCTTCGAGAAACAGAGAACCCTAATCAATAAGGGGTTTAAATTGAATGTGTATTAAATTTAACAGCATGGATGGAATGGAAAGCTCTATGAGAATTTAGGTGAATCTTATTTCAACAAGTTTAACATAAAATAATTTTAGAATTCCTGCTAAAGGAATCACAGTATAATCGACGAATTCTATAATGAAATCACTGAACCGAAGGAGCTTTATAAAATACACCTCAGCAAGCGCAGGTCTTATTACTTTAGGCGTACCAAATGAAGTATTAGCTAATGTTAAAGAACCGGCTAAAAGCAAAAGAGTGACCCCGCTTGCTGCTACGGCGATCATTTATCCTGAGTTAAATATGGATGAAATACCGTTTAGCTGTGCAGGCTCTTTTCTCACCATAAATAAAAACCCAGACAGCCCAACAGGTAGGCTAAAAGTTGGCACGGTCAGAAATACAGCCGTTACATTTAAATGGGACAGTGTATGGTCTAATGACTATTTTGAAGTTGCTTTATTTGACGGAGAACATGAAGTTTCCTATACCACCAAATCGTATCCTTGGTGTCTTGAACTGACAACACCTAAGGGATCTGGAAGAATTGCCTTTGCAGATAAATCTACATTAGCTTTTGAAGTTCAGAGGTTGTCGATTCGACTTATCCCTTACAAAGAGTTTGCTTATCAACATTCAAAATCCCCCTCTGAGCTCAGTGCTTTAAATTTCTCGGGAAGGGTAATAAACCAAATACGAGTTCCTGATGGTTCCTTATTTAGCTTTAAAGAATTTAAAAATATACGAACCAAATCGGATTCGCCAGATAGTAAAGGGGTAATAGAGGCTTCAGCATCATCGACAACTAAGGTTTTTCTAAGGATGATACCTGTAGAAAGTGTCTGGACCGAGCCTCTGCCATCGTTAGATCAGGTAGTTGCTGGTAGAAAGTCAGAAATAGATACATGGATGGGCAAAATGGCAAAAGTGCCTGACAAATATATCATTGCAGCAAAAATAGCCTGGTATAGTTTGTGGAATAATACGGCTTCTCGCTTGGGGGATTATACCAGAACACCTATTTTAATGAACAAAGGTAGCATGTGCAGGGTATGGTCGTGGGACAATTGCTTTAACGCAATGTGCATCGCACATGCTGATTTAAAGCTGGCTTGGGATCAGATCTTCCTTATACTTGATCATCAGAACGAAAATGGGATGCTCCCCGATGCCGTAAGTGATTTGATGGTTGAAAGAGGCTTTGTAAAGCCGCCCATATATGGCTGGGCAATAATGAAAATTATAGAGACCACAGGGGTTGAGGCAAATAAAAAATATATCAAAGAGGCCTATCCGAAAATTGTAAAGCTCACCGATTGGTGGTATAAATTCCGTGATTCGGACGGCGATGGCATGTGTGAATATTTACATGGCAACGACTCCGGCTGGGACAATGCTACCACCATGGATGGAGGCATTCCTGTTGAGGGGCCTGACTTAGCAGCGCACCTTGTTCTGCAAATGGAAGCTCTTGCAAAGATGGCCCAGATACTTGGCATGCCGGAAAGTGAAAAAATGTGGCAGGAGCGTGCAGGTAAGCAAATGTCGACACTACTTAAAAAAGGCGTGCACAATAAAAAATTTGTTTCCCGTCTAAGTGGCAAAGAGACCATTGTTGAATCAGAGTCTTTGATAAACTATACCACACTCGAATTAGGTAAAAGAATACCAAAGGATATTTTCACAACCATGAGTGCAGATCTAAAACCTGGGGGTCCTTATCTTACCAAATATGGGTTATCAACAGAGCCATTTGCAGGCCGCACTTATGAACCTAACGGCTACTGGCGTGGGCCTATATGGGCGCCCCCGACGTTTCAAATCTTTGAAGGGCTTCGTGAAGGTGGTGATAAGGAGCTTGCGAAAATAATTGCTGAACGGTTTTGCGATATGGTTGTAGATGAACCTGGTATGTATGAAAATTACAATGCGCTAACAGGAAAGGGACAATTTGCACCCAATCTTTGCTGGACATCCAACGTATTCCTTTTGATGGCTGCATGGTTGCACACTTCAGCTAAGTAATATTCCTCTCTCTGTTAGAGCCTGGCGATATGGTAAGCAAGTAAAACAGTTCAATTATATTAAGACTGTATTACTATTGCCAGCTCGAACCTTATTTAACATAAAATGACGTGGTGATTACCTTATCTGAGTCTCCCCCAACCATTACTTTAAATTCCCCTGGTTCCTGGCGAAACACCATTTCCCTGTCCCAGATAGATAAGTCCTCGGGTGTTAATGTGAAGCTTACAACCGTTGATTCATTCGGTGCCAACGGGACTTTTTTAAACCCCTTGAGGACTTTTATAGGTTGACTCGCGCTAGCCACCATATCTCTGATATATAGCTGCACAACTTCCTCTCCTGAAACTTTCCCAGTGTTTTTTATTTTGACCGTTACCGTGACGGGTAGCCCAATCTTAGTGGAATCTGATATGACTTTTAGTTCGTCGTAATTGAAAGTGGTATAGCTGAGACCGAAGCCAAAAGGATAAAGAGGAGTATTTACTACATCCCTATAAATACCTCCATCATATTTTCCATTAGACATTGTAAATGCTGGTCTGCCAGTATTTTTTTGTGAATAGTAAAGAGGAATTTGTCCCAGAACTCTCGGAAAGGTAACAGGTAGTTTTCCTGAGGGATTATAATCACCGAACAAGACATCAGCGATTGCATGACCTGCCATACTCCCTAGCCACCATGTTTCCAGGATTGAAGGTGCCTTTTCTGCTACCTCATTCATTATAATAGGTCTGCCATTTGTGAGCAAAATAACTAACGGCTTACCTGTTTTTAATAGTCCATTCATCAGCGCCAGTTCGTTTTTTCTGATGTCAATGCCTGCATAGCTATTATTTTCACCAACCCACCACGCTCTTTCCCCGATTGTCATGACGATAACTTCACACTTTTTCGCAAGTACCAACGCGCTATCCAAAGACAGAATCTTTTCATCTTTGGGATCCGCACCTTGGGTATAATACACTTTTGTTGTCTTATCAACTTTTGCTTTAATCCCTTCCAGGATAGTTACATTGTGTTTTGAATCGACCATTCCAGACCATGTGCTAGACATATCCCATTTGTTATTGGCAACCTCACCTACAACGAGAATGGATTTTATCTTTTTACTGATAGGAAGTATATGTTTTTCATTCTTCAACAATACAATTGACTTCTTTGCAACCTCTCGAGCTGCGTCAGTGTGAGCCTTTTTATAGAGCGTCTCTTTTTCACGCGCTGGATTGCTGTATCGATAGGGGTCTTCAAATAGCCCTAGTGAAAATTTCATGTTTAGAACCCGTCGCACCGACTCATCAACCTGACTCTGCAATACCTTACCCTCCTTAATTAATTGCTTAAGATGATTCCTGTATGCAAATCCACACATATCCATATCTGATCCAGCATTCATGGCCTGCCTAGCTGCATCCGCTGCATCTTTTGAAGTACCCCATGAAACCATTTCTCCTATGGAATTCCAGTCTGACACAGTATAGCCCTTAAATCCCCACTCCTTCTTCAATACATCAGTAACTAAAAATTTGCTACCGCTTGCCGGTATTCCATCTACATCGTTAAAGGCATTCATTACACTCCCCGCCCCAGCTTCTACAGCGGCTTTGAACGGTGGCAAAATAGTCTCACGGAGATGACGGATAGAAATAGTGGTAGTATTGTATTCCCTTCCGGCCTCTACCGCACCGTATCCGGCAAAATGTTTCACGCAGGCAAGAATAGTATTATTGGCGGCAAGGTCTTGCCCCTGTAGTCCTACTACTCTCGCCTTAGCTATTGCAGAACCTAAGTACGGATCCTCTCCTGCACCTTCCATGATCCTGCCCCACCTTGGATCTCTGCAAATATCTACCATCGGAGCAAATGTCCAATGCAAACCCATCGCCGCTGATTCTGTTGCTGCAATTCTTGCCGACAGCTCGATTGCCTGAAGATCCCATGAAGCGGCTTCTGCCAAAGGGATAGGAAACCCGGTACGCGCACCATGAATTACATCATGACCAAAGATCATAGGTATTTTTAATCTTGTCTTCTCGACCACCATCTTCTGATACTTATAGGTGCTGTCGGCTCCATATAAATTTAAAAGCGAACCAACATTGCCCGATTGTATTTCTTTGTCTAAATCATACTTTTTACCCTCGGGGCCTGTCGCCACACCTTTGGACAATTGATTGAGTTGACCGATTTTCTCGTCCAGTGTCATCAGTTTCATTAAAGAGTCCACTTTATAGTCAATATTCTTGACAGAAGTGTTTTGACCGGAGACGTTTGAAGGAAAACTGAGATATAGAAAACAAATGAACAATAGAGCGTATTCTCGTAATTTCATGTTAGTATATGGTGGTGAATTTTTTATAACCGTTTGATGAATTGTATATTGTATATATTTCTGTTGTATTGGTTGGTTGTTTATAAAACTGAGCTTAAAACCTTTCAAGCCCACCTTTATTCCTTCATCAAAATCTACGAAGGCTTATAATATTCTATTAAATGAGTCCATCCGTCCTTATGCTTGTTTTTGGTAACAGCGCCACTTGCTTCTTTGATTTTTTGAATGAAGGCATGAATTGTACCCTTTCTTAAATCTAATTCTTGGGAAAACTCTTCTAACGTTTTTGATTTTTTACTACCAATCACATAGGCTATATAGAATGCCTTCTGTAAGGGAAATTTCAGGCCATGAAAAAGTGTGTAAGAAGAAGGCGTATACACAAAATTACATCGCGCGCACCGCCTTGCCGGTTTTTTATTTAAAACTGTTCTATCAACATATTCTGTACTCTTGCATTTGATACATACAAAGCCCTTTGCCCATTTGATACTTTCGATGTGTCTATCGCAGGCCTCCTCATCTGGGAAATACAAGTTAAATTCTTCAAACGACATGAGTTTATCTTCAGTTCGAGCTTTTAGTTGACCTTTCACTTCAACCTTAAGCTGAGAATTGTCTTTTTCCAGATAACGATTTAATTTTTTGACTTCGTCAATTGATGCCTCCAATTTTTCATTTGCTACTTTTAGCTCTAGAGTCTTTTTCTCCACCTCTCTTTCCAGCATTGCATTCTGGTTCTCTTTTACTATTGCCAATTCACCAGCCATGTCCAGCGATAGCTGCAGAACTTTTACATTTTCAATGAGTAAGGACTTTAGCCAATATGTAATAGATACGCCAAAAAGTATTACCTCT
>DASVUU010000729.1:0-4606 GCA_036386935.1 Cytophagaceae bacterium
ATTCTTATTAAAATATAGAAGATCTTATTCTAATCTTTGAAACTTATTCACTGTCAAGGAAATATTCCTTTAGTGAAGTGAAATTATCAAATGATTTGTAGTATTCATCTACTTTGTCAAACCCATAGGATACATAAACAAAAGGCAGTCCCGCACGTTCACATTGTACCCTGTCACTATTGGTGTCTCCAACATAAACGGGATTCTTTAATTCATAACGGTCAACTAAGAGCTTGATGTTTTCGGACTTTGGAACCCGATTTTCGCCGAAGGAAATAGAACCGGAAATGAGGTCCTCAATTTTTGCAAATTTCATAAACTGTTTGATCGTGTGCTTTGGGCAATTGCTCAGTATGAATAGCCTATATTGCGTCGACAGCGACTTTAAACCTTCTTGCACGCCCTCGTAAATCTCTCCACCAAGTTGAGGGATTAATTCATCTTGTATATCGCTCACCGTGCTTGCCAATTGCTTAATTTTCTCCTCCTCAAGTTCAGGGAACAAAAATTCATAAGCCTTTTTCTCATCCCAGCCCATCACACTCTCAAGCATCTTTCTATCTACCTTCGTGGGAAATTTTAACCGCTCAGCTGCAATATTCCAGCACTCTACGTAGCTATCTGTTGCATCCCACAGTGTGCCATCCATGTCAAAAATTATCGAGTCAAATTCTTTCATATTCTTATACTTTACCGCTGGCATAGGTTAATGTTTGTTCAATTGGAGATTAGTCAATTCGCCACAACTCCATTCAAAACTTTTATCCCAAGCAAGATTCCGATCCCACCCGACAGTTTTACTGTTTGAGGTGGCTAAGTTAGTTAGCGAGTAGGAAGAAATAAAGACTAACGATTGGGTAAAAGCAAAGCTGCCGAGAGTTTAAAGCTGTCTTGATTCTCCCCTACAATTGTCGTGATTTAAGATTGCTTACTTTCTGATCAAAGCCTATCCTGATGACTATCGGGGCAGAAACATAAGCCCCTCTAGCAAGGAAAAGCACCGACGAAAGCAAAGTTATCATCGAGTGCTAAATCCTCTACAATCGTATTAACCTTTTCTACCTCTCAAACCTCAATCTTTCCCCAGCCTTAGCATTATCAAACTTTCCATTCTCATAAACCAAACGTCCTGACACAAACGTATGCGTAACCTTTGAAGAAAACTTCTGACCTTCCAAAGCCGACCAACCGCACTTATAAAACAAATTCTCCTTCCTCACAACCCAATCCTGCATATTCACTAAAGCTAAGTCGGCCCAATAACCTTCCCTTATAAACCCTCTCTTTTCTATCTGAAAGCAAACAGCAGGAGCATGGCACATTTTCTCAACGATTTTTTCTAAACTAATTTTTCCCTGTTTGTAAAATTCCATCATCAGGTTCAGGCTATGTTGTACCAGCGGGCCGCCTGAAGGCGCTTGCCAGTATGGGTTTTGCTTTTCTTCCCAAGTATGAGGCGCATGGTCAGTTGCGATGATGTCAAGTTTATCATCAAGCAACGCCTTAAATAATGCCTCTTTATGTCTCGCCTCTTTTATAGCCGGGTTCCACTTTATCAAATTACCTAGCTGCGAATAGTCAGTTTTGTCAAACCACAAGTGGTGGAGGCATACCTCAGAGGTAATTCGTTTGTCCTTCAACGGAACGGGATTGCTGAATAATTCTATTTCCTCCGCAGTAGAAATGTGAAGTATATGAAGCCTGGTGTTATGTTTCTTCGCCAATTGTGCCGCCATAGACGAGGACTTGTAGCAAGCTTGTTCATTTCGTATCTCCGCATGCATAGATGGGTCTATGTCTTCGCCGTAATCCTTTCTATATTTCTCTGCATTTGCCTTCACCGTCTCCTCGTCTTCGCAGTGGGTTGCGATAAGCATATCCGATTTTGAGAACACCTTTTCCAAAGTGGAAACTTCATCTACCAACATATTGCCTGTAGACGACCCCATAAAGATCTTAATCCCACAGACATTCTTACGATCGGTTTTTAGCACCTCTTCCAAATTGTCATTCGACGTACCCATAAAGAAAGAGTAGTTGGCCAAAGAATTTCTCCTTCCTATCTCATATTTTTCAGCCAGTAGCTCTTGAGTCAAGGCGTTGGGCACTGTATTGGGCATTTCCATAAAAGAAGTGACTCCACCAGCCACAGCGGCGCGAGATTCGGTATAGATATCGCCTTTATGCGTCAGTCCTGGCTCACGAAAATGCACCTGATCATCAATGATACCTGGAATTAAATATTTTCCGCCTGCATCAATTTTAGTGTCAGCAATCGTATTGCCGAGGTCAGCAGCTATCTTATGAATAAATCCATCTTTTATGAAAAGGTCAGACTTCGTGATAGTCCCCTCATTTACAATAAGTGCATTGATAATAAGTATTGTGCCCATGTGCTATTAATAGTTAGGATAATATTAGTATAAAAAATTTTCAAAAAATATTTAAAAACTTGTAACCTCCCCGAATAATTGCCGTAAGGAAATTTATCTTACATCAAATAAGAATTTTTTTCGATAAAGCTTCAAGATCTTTCAATTAATAGTGTTAAAAGCCGAATTCTCAAAAATTCGGCTTTTTTCTTTCATTTCCGTTTAATTTCATAGCGAGACAAAGACAGCGCAATGTCGAAGCTATCATGTATTTCGAGTTCTAACATCAATTTGAGTTTATGAAACTAAAACTTCTACTCTTACTATTTATTCCACTTTCATTTTCTTTTACTTCCTCCAAAGTTATTACCGTCCTCAGGCCTGACTTTGAGAGCGCGTTTAAAGAATACAATGTAGAGGGGTCATTCCTGGCTTATGACCTGCAGGCGAAAACACGCTATGTCTACAATCCTAAGAGGTGCAAAGAACGTTTCTCGCCAGCCTCTACATTCAAGATTTTCAATTCTCTTGTAGCTATAGAAACAGGCGTTGCGCCCGATGCAAATTATGAATTGAAGTGGGACAGCATCGATAGGCACAATGCCAATTGGAACCGGAATACCGATATGAAAGCTGCATTCGCTAACTCTACCGTTTGGTATTACCAGCAATTAGCCAAAAGCATAGGGCCGGCTCGGATGAAGGAGTGGATAGAAAAAGTTGGTTACGGAAACAACGATATATCTGGGGGCATTGATGAGTTTTGGCTTACGGGCAATCTCAGGATAAGCCAGGAGGAGCAAGTGGAGTTTTTGAGAAAGCTTTATCTGGGTGAGCTTCCATTTTCCAAAAGAACTATGGATATGGTGAAGGAAATCATGGTGAATGAGCAAACCGATAGCTATAAACTAAGTGGCAAGACAGGCTGGGCTATTCGAGACGAGTTTAATATCATTTGGTTCGTTGGTTTTCTTGAGAGGAACGACAAGGTTTATCTCTATGCCACCAACTTCGAAACAGTCTATGAAGACCTTCCAACTATTACCAAAGGGCGAATTGAGATTACAAAATCTATATTTAGAAAAATGAATGTAATACCCAAGAACTAGTTGCAGTGGGGAAAACAACATTGTTGATTTAAGAGGTGGCAATCATGCATTATGAATTTGTCTTAGGGCATATCTCGCGAAGGGCGAGACCGGGCTATTCGTTACAACTCCTCGTTCTCGCGAAAAGCGAGGAACTGCGGGGTTTTCACTTCTATCCCTTATGCAATATTTTGTTGGATGACATATTTCGCCAGCGACTTTCAGCCAATTGTTTTATGAAGGGAGCTAAAGGTTCTAGATCTTCAAGTTTAAAGTACCGTCTGTATCCATATAGTATCCTTTTGGAGATTCTAATGAAGACGTAGATATATTTAAGGAGACCGCGAAAAAAGTGGGTAAGTTTATTTGTCTATACCCGTATTACTTTTCGTTCATAATTATATAAACATCCTCATTCGGCTTCTTCATTCGATAATTTTCCCGAGCGAATTTCTCTAGTTGCCGCGGATTACTAATGAAGGCAGCCCTTTCAGTCTTTACCTCTTCAATTTTTTCAAGGTAATATTCTTTCTCAGCTTGCAATTCATCGAGCTTGCTGCTCATACGGAATTGGTTAAAAAAATCATTCGAATCAAAAAAGAGCATCCAAATAAGGAAACAAAAGCCAAAAATGAAATAAAAGCTTTTGAAGACTGGGTGCAATCGAAAAGAAATTATTTTTTTTAGCATATGTTTGGTAATTGCGAGGAAGAGATTGCCAGTAGCACTTTGATACAAAATATACGCAATCTTTATTATAAAATTACCAAAATAGAGGTAAATTAAAAAATCTCCAGCAGCAATCGTAGGACAGAAAAGGGAAACTCAGCTATTTGAACAAATCAAATCCTTGGTTGTTCCTAGAGATATTCACCACATTTTTTCAAAATAAAACAATACGTGGCTAAAAAAGCATTAATAATTGGGGCGGGTCTTGGCGGTCTGGCGACAGCACTGCGTTTGTCTTGCAGGGGATATGAGGTAGAAATCATAGAAAAATATCACCAAGCTGGAGGGCGCCTCAATCAACTTCAGAAAGACGGTTTCACCTTCGACTTGGGTCCATCGTTCTTTAGTATGAGCTATGAGTTTAAGGAGCTATTCGACTACTGCAAAATAGAAAATCCGCTAAAATTCAACGAGCTG
>DASVUU010000730.1:0-1910 GCA_036386935.1 Cytophagaceae bacterium
TTATCATTATAACATAAAGAATGCTACCTGGGCTGAAATTTCTTTTTTTAAAAATCACGTTGTAAACGAATTTTTTCAGAAGGGCGATACAATTGTCGCTGTTTTTAAAAAAGATGGTGACTCATTAGCAATATCAGTAGACAATGGACTAAGTTGGGGATCTAAATTGATGCCCAGTTCTTCGTATTATTCCTCCTTTCAAAAGAGTGATAATGTATTGTTTACAAGTATCTATGATTCATCTCCTAAGTTTTATATTTCATTAGACTATGGATCAAATTGGACTTCTTCGGTGACTGGTCTCACTAACGGTGGATTACGCGATATTCAAATCTTTAAGGGTTACATTTATGCCTGCGCGCCAGAAAATGGGGGTCTATACAGGAGAGAGCTTTCTCAACTATCAGGTATTATTTATAATGGACAAGGAAAATTAGAAGCAATAAATATTAAAAATGCAACTTATCAATGGTTTTTGAATGGAGTATCGATTCCCTCGGCAAACCAAAGGACTCTTCAAGGCTACGCGAATGGGAAATATAAGGTAGAAATAGCTGTTCAAGATAATTCTGCGAGAGTAGACGGTTCACAAGTCATATCCTATGAGTTTGTTGTCACAGATCTTCTAACTACAGGTCTGGACAACCCTACAAAAGAATTCCCGTTGGCCTCTGTAACTTATGATCCTAGCACCCAATCAATCAGGGTCAATACAATAGAATCCTCTAATGTAGCCCAAGTCGAAGTGTTTAACATGTTAGGGCAGCGCCTTGTACAAAGAAGTTTTGAGGAACAAGATACAACATTTAAAATATCACATCTACCGTTAGGTCCGTGCATTGTAAGGTTAAATCTGGACGGAAAAATGCAAGCTTACAAGGTTTATATTTATTAAAAGAAAAAAGTTGAGCCATAAATTTCAATGGTACAAGAACACTGTTGAATAACAGAATATAACGGTTTTTAGAAAGTTTTCCTTATGAATAAGTTGTTAATTGTTGTTGTATTATTTTTTTATTTGCTGCTCCCTTCACGCAGTTTTTCACAGGGATGGATGAAGCAATATCCAGGTTTTATTGACGACTTCATTCAAACAGATGATGATGGCTTTATTTTACTAACCAATGAATCAAAGATAGTGAGGACAGATTCGCGGGGAAATGTATTATTTGAGAAAAATATAGGGTACGAATACGGCAAATTAGGAAAGTTGTATAAATCTACCAATGGTGACTTCTTTATTCAAGGCAGTAGAGAGAAGACATATTTTCTGAGAATGGATAGAAACTTTAATCTGATTAAATCAACGTTTCTAGATGGTTATCCATACAAAGTACATCCTCAGAACAAAGGATTATTTGTTGGATACACTATTTATTCCAATCCTAATAATATTAATAAATTAGCATTTATTGATTTAGTCGCAGCGAACACATGGACCGTAACGTTAGATTCACCAGTAGATAAATTTTTAAGAAACGGACCCAAAAGTTGCCTCGTAAAAACCGGACAGAAATATTTCACATTTGAGGAGGATGGGAAAATTGCGTGGGAGAAGTCTTTTTTACCAAACATGCCGAGCCAGCAAATTGAGAAAAACGACTCTGCTTTCGTTTTATATTCTGATTCTTTGATAGTGTTTTTCGACAAATCCGGAAATATTAAAAAAGAGCTCAAAAGCAATGTAAAGAATTCAAAACTTATAAAATTTTCCGATCAAGGCCTATTGGTGTCAAAGTCCACGAATAACGTCTCAACGCGATTTATCTTATTAAATGAACTAGGCGATTCTATTGCTTCTCATTCAATTTCATTGGGCGATTATAGTGTTTTCAGCAACCACAACGACATTTTTATTGGTTCCGGTGATACAATATATAGATTTGATCCTGAAGGACAGCTAAGGTTCA
>DASVUU010000731.1:0-2396 GCA_036386935.1 Cytophagaceae bacterium
ACGGCCGAGACGATAGTGGAGCGAGTCTACCGACGGGGGTTTATATTTGTAAGATGGAGCTAAATCATCAGCCCTTGAAAGAGATAAGATTAATTCGCAAGTAATCAATAGTCTTTCAGATGTGCCCATACTAGGTCGGGCTCAAATCCTCGGCCTATAAGGTAAGTGGCGATCTTATTTTTCTTTTTGAATATATTTTCCTCCGTGTTGGATGCCCATTTAATTTCTATAAGTTTCTCTATCGTGAGTATATAGTCTTCATCTGGAATTTCAAGCAGTCCTTTTTTTATGCAATAGTCAGAAAGCCGTTTTTGCTTCAGTGCTTCGAGGATTTTTATCTTGCCCCATTTCTTTATTCTAAACTTCCCGCCCGCATAAGTCTTAGCAAACCGCTCTTCGTTGATGAAATTTTCTGTAATAAGTTTACTAATTAGCTCCTCGACCACATCTTTCTTCAAGCCCATCCCGTATAATTTTTCGCGTACCTCAGTTTGAGTCCGTTCCTGATAAGAACAAAACATACAAGCCTTAAGGAAGGCCTCCTTTTCGCCTATGAATTTTTGTTTTTTGGGGAATTGCATTTCATCAGTTTTAACAAATTAACTAATTCTTTTTTTGAAAAATAAGAGAGCACTTGTCATTTTATTTATAGCCAATGGAGTATCCGGGCTTGCTCAAGGTGTCTCTATGCTTGCCATCCCTTCTTATTTTACCTTACACAATCAGTCGGTTCTTTTCCTGGTATTTTTTGGAATTATCACACTCGGTTCGCTCTTTTGGGGCTTGTACGCAGGTGCGCTCATCGACGGCTTCAATAGAAAAGATGTATTTCTGGGTACAAATTTTATAGAAGGTCTCATTGTTCTTGCAGTAGCCATCTTGGGTTTTAGCGAGGTACTGCCGCCGGTATTAATCATATTAGTTTTTACAGTGACATATTACGGCTATCATATCCATTATCCCAATCTGTATGCCTATGTACAAGAAATATCTGATCCAAAAGATTATCTGAAGGTCGCTTCTTATATTGAGATTGTGGGGCAAACTACTTCGATGGCCTCTGCAGCAATGGGTGCAGTGATGCTGAATGGAGTTGATTATTCCAAAGTTATCACCTTTGCAGGCTCCACATATAATTTCCATATTTTTTTGGGCCACTGGGAGCTTCATGAAATTTTCTTAGTGGACGGACTCACATACTTAGTTTCTTTTATCTTGATATTATTTATAAAACATAAAACAACAAAAACGGTCGAGATTGTTGATGAAGGGGACTTAAATGATCGATTGAAAACAGGGTATGACTATCTTAGAAAAAATCCTTTGATAACCATTTTTGGTATTTGCTCATACTCTACCTTCATTATCATTCTTGTTGAAATATTCTGCCTACTCTCATTATATATTTACAACCATTTGGGAGAAAAGCCTGGAGTGCTAGGCCTGTCGGAATTTATGTATGCTGGAGGATCACTTTTGTCTGGTTTTATAATAAGCAAGTTGCTCAGTAAGATGCCGGTGCCCAAGTCTATTATCATCCTGACATTTATGACGACGGCCGCTTTTTTTCTCTGTGCGGTATCCGATGCAGTTTGGTTGTTTTTTCTCATATCATTTGTGATTGGATTTACCAATTCCGGTTCCAGAATATTCCGGGTTTCATACTTATTTAAATTGATACCAAACGAGTTGACTGGGAGAGTGAATAGCATCTTCAACGTGATCAATACTATGTTTCGGATGGTCTTTATCCTTGTCTTCTGCTTTCCCTTTTTTCATGAAGGTTCTAATGTAACCTATGCCTATGCGATACTAGGCTGTTTCACTTTGACGGCAGGAATTATCCTTTTATTCCTTTACAAAAGACTTCTTCAGATTACTGAAGATATAAATGATGCGCCTGTAGTAGCCCATTGACGTTGGGTAATTTTCTATCTTTAGGTTAACTTTCGCCGTCCTAATTAATAGAAATACTAAATCACCTAACCTTCAATAATGGCCATTTCAATTTCCAAAATTGCAAATATTGCCGAAGGCCAAATTCTCCAGACCGGTCAAGAGCTTTCCTTAAAATATATCCTTCTAGACAGCAGGAAGATCATCTCTGCGAAAGCCTCCATATATTTCGCCATAAAAGGAAAATCGCACGATGGCCATAAGTTCATCACAGAATTATACCAGAAGGGAGTAAAACAATTTGTAATCGAAAAAGGGCATCAGGTATCGCTCAAAGAGTTGCCCGGGGCAAGTATTATAGAGGTATCGAGCTCTATTGAGGCGCTTCAAAGCCTAGCGAGTTATCATCGAGGTCAATTTAATATTCCCATAATTGGCATTACCGGGAGCAACGGCAAAACCATTGTAAAAGAGTGGTTATCGCAGCTTTTTTCTAAAGA
>DASVUU010000732.1:0-25520 GCA_036386935.1 Cytophagaceae bacterium
GACGTTTTAAATTCCTTGTGCGACAAATTGATTTCTCGCCATCCGCATATTTATGGAAATGCGCTTGCAGAAGATGAGGAGGCGGTAAAGCAAAATTGGGAACAGTTAAAACTTAAAGAAAAAGGCGGAAATACGACTGTCTTAGGTGGTGTTCCAAAATCGTTGCCGGCCCTGGTAAAAGCAATGAGAATACAAGAGAAGGCAAGGTCTGCAGGGTTTGACTGGGAAGAGAAAAAGCAGGTTTGGGAAAAGGTGGAAGAAGAATTGGGCGAATTTAAAAAAGAGTTCAACACCATCGAAAACGAAGCCATAGACAAAGAGAAAGCGCAAGGGGAATTTGGCGACTTACTTTTTTCCTTAATAAACTATGCCAGATTTATCGACATCAACCCTGAAGACGCCTTGGAGGCTACAAATAAGAAATTCATTAAAAGGTTTAACTATCTGGAAGCTGAAGCAAAAAAGGAGGGCAAGGAACTTCGGGACATGACCTTGTCAGAAATGGACAGATACTGGAATGAAGCAAAGAAATTATAAATTATACTGAACGGTTAAGACCTTTTCACCTTGGAAGAAAGCATAGAAATACCAATAAGCTACAAAGGCGAGGAGATTATTTTCCTGGGAATAATAGTTTCAACAGGTTACAATTACTCCATCAAAGTAGATATAAATGGCTTGACCGTAACCTTCGAGCCCGATGAGGAAAGACACTACCGCATCATGATAGACCCGCTGCAGGCAAACACTCATAAATATGATTTGGAGTTGTTAAAATGTATAGCCAGTGCATTGGAAGTACAGGAATGACATTGCATAGTAAATCGTTGATGTGGATTGCGCACTAGAAAAGGTCCATTGTGACTGCCTCTAAACTGCTGTTGATTATAAGGATACACCTTAAGCCTCTGCAGACAATACAGTTGCCAATGGTTAGCGACAATTGGTTGTTCTCATTTCAGAAATACAGATTCTGCGTACCTCAGAATGACAGCTGTGGGGAGAGAATAACCCTCTCTTTAACAATTAATATCCCTATACCCAGCTTAACCTTGTTGTCACCCAGACGAGAGAAGGATCTGGGTTTCAAATTCATTTAGATAAAAAATGGATTTGAGATCCAATCAAACCCAACCATACGTTACCTATTTCCAGAAATAAAGACTCTTCGTGCCTTAGAATGACGGCGAGGGGAAAATAAAGGGTTTTGCCTCCCTCAACTCACTCATCCATACAAGGGAACGATTTGAGGTAGCCATAAATTAGAAATGAACCGTTCGCTCTATTTCTCAAGCTCCACTTTTTCCTGCGTCTCAGCATGCATAATCTTTCCTCCCAACCACGCAGACCTAAACATCAAAGCCAATACAATCAAAGAAACGACAGCGGTAACCCTGACCAAAATTTTAAAATTGTTTTTAAACAGGAGTGCGGCCATTGCAAGAACGCCCAAGACCTCCATGGCAATGATTGCAAAAAGGCTTGCTTCCTCATGTTCATGAATGTTGTGATGACTTACGCCAGCTAGATGCTCAACTGCTTCTTCCGCTTCTTCGCCAGAAAAGTAAGCGGGCAAAGAAATAACCGCGATAAATATAAAAAAGCCCAGACTGATCTTTATAACCGTTTCGTTTCTTAAGTATAAGCCACATGCTAATAATGCTGTGATTAATAACGTCCCAATGACAGGAAAGTGGTTTGTCAATAAATGCAATTGTGCACCATTCATAATTATTGTTTTAAATTTGATTTTCAGAAACCTTTGATTTTGGCAATTTAGATAAAGCAGTCTCCATCCAATCGTCTGGAACATGTTTTAAGGCAGTCTTCAATTCCTCAGCCCAGAGCTCTGAGATCTGCTGCAGGTCTTGCTTTTCGAACCTATGCTCAATCAGCTGGAAGCTGTCTGCCTTGTACAATACTATGTCTAAGGGGAATTCTACATCATTCGCGCTCACCCTTGTAGAATCGAAAGATAAGAAGCCGGTTTTCAAGGCACTCTTCATACTTGATTCGTAGGTCAAAGTACGATTAAGGATTGGTTTACCGTATCCACTGTTCCCTATTATTACAAAAGGAGAACTTTCCCCAATTTCTACCCAATTCCCTTCGGGATACAGTAAGTACAATTTATGTTCTTCGTCATCCGCCAGCTGTCCACCAACTATGGTATACAGATTAAAAAATAATCCTGCCTGGTTCAGTGCGGGCTTGTCTTCCTCCGCTACCCTTCTTAGCTGTGTCCCAAATGCATTTACGGCCTTATACAACTTGTTGAAATGCCCTCCCTCCTCTTCCATCACTTCTTTAAAGTAAGTGATCGCCTTATCTCTCACGGAACGTAGGCCAGAGGTCATGATAAAGATAGAGTGGTTGTCCTTTTGCTGAACGTATACCTTCTTGGCCGTAGTGGTTTCTGTTCCAGAGGTGAGTCTGGTATCCGCTATGGCTAGAAGGCCTGATTTTACTTTGATCCCTAAACAATAAGTCATTTACTTTAATTAAGATTGGCACTCCAAAGAGATACACTTGACATGATGCTAAAGGTCCAAAATTCTAAAAAAATATGGTGGGTTAAAAGTTAAATTCGAATTAAATATACCCCGGGTCAATCAGCTATTGCGTAGAAATCTGAACCTGATAACTCGTTTTGTTGCTTCCGCTTGTTTTTAACACCCCTTTTATTGGCGAGCAATCGTTATAATCCGCTCCATGAGCCACTTTGACATAATTGATGTCGACCATAAGATTGTTTGTAGGATCAAACCCAACCCAGCCAATTCCTGGAACAAATGATTCTACCCAAGCATGCATCATACTACCGCCAATAAGCTTTTTCATGGGATTTAAATACCCTGAGACGTACCTTGACGGGACACCACTATTGATAGCAATGGCTATGAATACATGTGCATAATCCTGACAAACCCCGGTCTTTTGTTTTACCGCATCCCTTGCCGTCGTCTTCACATCGGTAGTGGTCGTGTTGTATTGAAGTAGGCTGTTGACGTACTTGTTAATGCTTCTTAGAAATTCTAGTACACTTCTATCATATACATGTCTTGGGATATTAGATTCAATTTCTTTATCTAATTTGGTCAGGGTAGTCTTCGTAAGGAAGATATGATGGTCTATCAAGAAGTCGTTGGACAACAATTCATCCTTTTCCTGTTCCATTGTCATCGTAGGAATTGGGACAATTGGGGGATCCTTTTTCTGCACTTTTGCTTTGACAGTGAAACCAAAGGTCTTGAAGTTCTTTAGGGTGCGTATCCGGCTAGTCTCAAACCCGAAGAAATTCTTAAAGTTAAAAACATGCTCCTCAATGCTCGATTTTACTGTATAGTCGGTGACTATCTGCGTAGGGTCGTTGCAGGGTAGAACCATAAACTCAAAGATAGCTTCACCAACTACATCCTCATAGGTATTGCTAGATTCGTATTGAATTTCGTATTCCATAATCAATAGGTCAAATATTTTTTTTCTAATAGCTCCCCGACAGTATAGATTTTATTGAGCGTATCTCTCAAGAAGATCAATACATCTGTTTCTATTTCGTCAACGGTTAGATAATTGTACGCGGACTGTATCTTTCCCACATAAAACTCCAAAGAGTCTTTTTCGTCCACCTTCTTAGTGCTTATCTTGTGAAGACATTTATTTATCTCTGAAAGATTATAACAAATTGATCTAGGGAAGTCTCCATTCAAAATCAAAAACTCGATAGTATCCCTTAGGTTAGGACTCGATTTGTAAAACGTTCGGCTCATATCAAATGCCTCGGCGCTTTTGAGTAGCATTATGCATTGATAGTTTTCAGCAGCCTTTCCCAATTTTTGCTTTTCTGCCTTTACAATGTCATAAACTTTTGCAATCAATATTCTTGCTATCTGGCTGGCCCTCTCAATGTGCAAACCGAGGTGGATCAGGGACCAGACTTCGTTGTGCAAAAGGGTATTGTCTATTTTGCTATTCACGATGGAGCAATTTTCCATAATACGGTCGCTAAAATTATATATCCCCTCACGTATCAAATCTTCTTTGGTGTAAGAATTGACCATGTGATAGAATTTATTGATAGACTCCCAGAGTTCAGAAGAAATACAATCTCTTGCTCCCCGAGCATTTTCGCGTGCATTATTTAATGCATTCTTTATTGAAAGGGGGTTCGATTCATCTATACAGATAAGGTTGACAACCTCGTCGTCTATGAGTGTTGCTTGGTTTTTAGTATACTCATCAAACAAGCCCGTCATGTTCAAAATGGACTCAAGAACAAATTCCTTTTTTTGCGCCAAAGGAGCATCCAATGATGAATAATAATGAACTTTGGCATATCTGGCGGTGTGCTCTGCCCTCTCAAGGTACCGTCCCATCCAGAACAAACTATTCGCAATTCGTGAAAGCATTAAAAAAATTATTTATTCGATTGTAAATTATATAAACTCGTAGTCTGACCTAGTCCTCCAACACCCACGTATCTTTTGATCCACCTCCTTGAGATGAATTTACTACCAGGCTGCCTTTTACCAGAGCTACTCGGGAAAGTCCGCCTTTCAGCACAAATTGCTGTTTTTTGCCCATCAAACAATAGGTCCTCAGGTCTATGTGACGAGGCTCAAAACATTCGCCATCTTCAATATAAGTTGAATGTACTGAAAGCGACATAATTGGCTGAGCGATGTACTTTCTCCTATTAGCAGAAATGATGTCTTTGAATCGAGCCCGCTCCTCTTTGGTTGAACGGCTTCCTATAAAGATACCATATCCTCCTGACTCGTCTACTGGTTTTATGACTAGTTCTTCCATATTCTCCAATACAAATTTGAAATCGGAGTCGAGCTCACAACGGTAGGTATGAACGTTCTTTAGAATAGGTTCTTCTCCCAAATAGTATTTGATAATTTCTGGAATATAGATATATACCGCCTTGTCATCGGCTGCACCTGCGCCAGGCGCGTTGAGTAGGGTGACATTACCTGCTCTATAGGCACTCATGACTCCGGGTATCCCAAGGACAGAGTCTGGCCGGAATGTAAGTGGATCTAGGAAGTCATCATCTACCCTTCGATATATGATATCTACTTTTTGGGGACCATAGATTGTCTTCATGTACACAAAATTCCTGTCGACAAAAAGGTCCCGCCCCTCTACCAATTGCATGCCCATGCTTTGTGCTAGGAAAGAGTGCTCATAATAAGCGGAATTGTACATCCCGGGAGATAGCACTACGCAGGTAGGATTGTCTATTCCTCCAGGGGCCACTGATTGTATTGTGGAAAGAAGCCTTCTCGGATAATCATCGACCGATTGCACATTGTACCTCAAAAATAAATTCGAGAGGGTCCGCTTCATTGCCTCACGGTTAGAAAGCACATAGCTTACACCTGAGGGGCAGCGCACATTGTCTTCAAGGACATAATATTCCCCGTCTCTATGTTTGATAAGGTCAGTTCCGCAGATATGTGTATAAACTCCTCCCGCAGGGTTCACACCTATCATTTCGCGGTTGTAAAAATTAGAACTGAAGATCAACTCTGCTGGAACAACCTTATCCCTAAGTATTTTTTTCTCGTGATAGATGTCATTTAAGAATATATTGATCGCCAAATTCCTTTGGATAATCCCTCTTTCTAATCTTTCCCATTCTTCATTGGGTATAATCCTGGGAAACAAGTCGAAAGGAAATATCCTCTCTACTCCTTTTAGATTGTCAGAGTACACTGCGAAGGTAACGCCCTGGTTGAAAAAGGAGATTTTAGCATATTCGTTCAATTTTTTAAAATCCTCCATGGAGAATTTGCCAAATTGTGTCAAAGCCTTTTGATAATGCTTTTTAGGCTTTCCATTGCTGCTAAAAACTTCATCGAACAACATTTCGTCCAATGGATAATTTCCAAAGACACCTTTTTTTTCTGAAGTAACACTATCCAACATAGCCAGAATATTTTTTAAATTAACCTTTCGTAATAGCTTACAAGATCTCGATCGCTACAATGTTATCACTAATATATCTATTATCAATCCCAATGTATAAAATGACATTGTGCCGATAGAAAATTATTGCGGCCGCAATATCCCGTCTTCCTGCAAAGCATCTTATAAATCTAATAAGAGTTACTCAATTTAGCTATCTTTTTCGAACTCTACCATAATTATTAGGCATATTTTGAATTTTTTTACTCTTTTCTCCTAAATCAACCTCATAATCAAACCGCTCTTATACTTTTTGTGCAAGGGATAGAAGCGATAGCCCACAGCACCGCTTTTGGCGGGGCGAGGACTAAAGCGTATAGCCCGGTGTCCCTTTTCGGGACATGCACACTAATAGATTTAACGGGAATGCACACTAAGCTAAGAATAACATGAATCTCTACGGAATCTTTATAAATTTTGTATTTTTGAAATCTAACCCTTTATAGTTATCTAAATTGAACTTAAAAATGCTTTGTTTTCGCTACTTAACCTGTGCATTGGTCTTAACAATGACCTTTAATTTTTGTGCACCAAAAAGTTTTGCTCAAAACGCTACCAGTCAAGGCGGCCCAGCATGCCCTTCGTGGGTGCCCAATGCAGTCTTTTATGAAATATATCCTCAAACATTTTATGATACGGATGGAAATGGAATTGGTGATTTGAAAGGAATTATTGAAAAACTTGATTATGTAAAAAGCCTTGGTGTAAATGCCATTTGGCTCAATCCCTTTTATGAGTCCCCTTTTAGAGATGCAGGCTATGACGTGAGTGATTTTTACAAAGTAGCTCCTAGATATGGCACTCTAGAAGATGCAAAAAGACTACTTGACGAAGCGCACAAACGAGGATTGAAAGTGATTTTTGATTTTGTACCAGGTCACACCTCTATCGACCATCCATGGTTTAAGGAATCGCAGAAGAATGCGCCTAATAAATATACAAATTGGTATGTATGGACCAATAATACTTGGGACAACGGCGGGACCGAATTTGCAGGTAAAATGGTAAATGGATACAGCGAAAGGAATGGCAATTACATGACTAACTTCTTCTGGCATCAACCAGCTTTGAACTTTGGATTTGGCAAACCAGATCCGGCAAAACCTTGGCAATTGGCAGCAAACCACCCCGACGTATTGGCTTTGAGGGCAGAGATGACGAACGTAATGAAACACTGGCTGAATCTTGGTGCGGATGGCTTTAGGATTGATATGGCTGGCTCTCTAACGAAGAACGATCCTGATAGCAAGGAAGTGATACGTTGGTGGAAAGAGGTACGCTCCATGTTGGATACTCAATATCCTAACGCTTTCATTGTTGCTGAGTGGTCATACCCGAAGGCTGCACTTGAAGGGGGATTCCATGCTGACTTCCTTCACTGGATCAGCGCTTATGATGACCTCTTTAGAAAGGAGCAATCTAGAAGTCTGAACGGCGTGTCGCCTGACGGTAAGAGCTTTTTTGATAAAGACGGCAAGGGAGATATAAGCAATTTTATCTCTGAGTATTTGAAGCAATACAACGAAACGAAGAACAAAGGTTTTATTTCTATTCCGGTTGGCAACCACGACTTATCTAGAATCACAAACAACCGCACAGATGCAGACCTAGAAGTAATTTATGCTTTCCTTATGACTATGCCTGGCGTTCCCTTTTTCTACTATGGGGACGAGATCGCAATGAGGCAGCTTGATGTGAATAATTACAAGGAAGGAAACTATAAACCTCGTGCGGGAGCCCGCACCCCTATGCAATGGAACACTACGGCCAATGCAGGGTTTTCAAAAGCACCTGCAGAAAAATTATGGCTACCGGTAGATGCTGCTCCGACCTTTCCAAATGTAGAGTCGGCTATGAAGAATCCTGCCTCTATATTTCATGCTACAAAACGATTAATAAAACTTAGGAGCACTGAAAAAGCCCTTCAGGCGCAGGCTGATTTCAAACCTCTCTTTGCGGAAAAAGGCAAATACCCCTTCGTTTTCACAAGAAGCCTGGATGGTGAAGTAGTTTTAGTAGCCCTGAATCCATCAGGAACGGATGTAAAAGTGGATCTTAATGTTGAGATATTGGGGACTCCAACCTTGATCGGTGGCTCTAAAAATGCGATTAACAACAAGAAAGGAAAGCTTGCAATTGACATGAAGGGTGTGACTTACTCTATTTATAGATTTAAGAAATAAAACTCACCGCAAATAAAATCCTTGTAGACGATCAGGAATTTTTATCTAAGGATTACCGAAAGTGAGTTAACTGAAGATAGTTTAGACATGTTTATTGTAAGCTTTCAACATGACGAGAAAGCATATTTTGACCGCATAAATAATTATTTAATAAATTATTTGGTCAACGCAGACGTTACATTGAAAGTCTTATTGCACTTAGCTTAATAAGTGTAGTTACATTAGGTAATTGATAACAAATACAAGCCGATGAATAGATATGATGTCTGTGTGATAGGTGCGGGACCAGCGGGATATGCGGCTGCCATGAGGGCCATAGACTTAAATAAAAAAGTCATACTTATTGAAAAGGAAAAAGTAGGTGGTGCTGGGGTGTATAATGGTGCGCTTTCATCAAAGACTTTTTGGGAAATTTCCCGCAGCCTTGCTTCGGCGAAAAAACAGTGGCAAAAATATGCTGAAACTGAGCTAAATATAGATTTCCGAGAAATTCTAAACGATGTCACAGATGCCGTTTTCTTAAGGAAAGTACAATTGGAAACCCATCTTCTACTACTACAAAGGAAGAAAAAGGACATATTTGAATTTGTAAAAGGGGACGCAAAGCTGCTGAATCGGAATGAGATCCAGATAATCAAGTCCAATGGTGAAGACATTATTTATGCAGACAACATAGTGCTTGCTACTGGAAGCCGACCTCGCAAATTGCCGCATATTCCTATTGACGAAAAGATAATCGTAACCAGCAATGGGGTGGAATCTTTTGAAGAATTTCCTGAAAGCATGGTGATATTGGGTGCCGGAGTCATAGGTTGCGAGTGGGCGACCATATTTTCAAATTTTGGCAAAACTAAAGTAAACATCATCGATAAAGCAGATCGCATCTTACCATTCGAAGACGCAGATATCTCTCTCACCATCCAAGGAAATCTTGAAGAGAATGGTGTGACGATACACCGCAATTCCAAGCTCGAAAGGATGGAAATCAAGGATGGAATGGTGGAATATGAACTTTCGTACAAAGATGGAAGCAGGAAAATTTTCAATGTAGAAAAAGCGCTGGTCTCTGTTGGTCGTGTCCCAAACTATGAAAATATCGGCATTGAAACAGTGGGCATTATTTTGAAAGACAACTGTATCCCTCAAAGCGTAGACACTCAAACTAATATTGACAACATCTACGCGGTAGGCGACTTAACTGCTGACTTTGCACTTGCGAACGTAGCGGAGCTAGAAGGAAGGCACTGCATTGAAAAAATGTTTGGACTGAAACCGAAACCTCTTTCTTACAAGAACCTTTCAACCATTATGTTTCTCAATCCTGAAACAGCTGGGGTTGGCATGAACGAGCAGGATGCGCGGAAAAATGGAATAAGCTATAAAGTTGTGAGCATGGACTTCAGCTTATTACCGAGAGCAATTGCCATGCGAAGTACACGAGGCTTCTTTAAAATTTTGGTGACAAACGATGAACAAATGAAAATCTTAGGCATGCGAGCCGTAGGCGAGCATGCTTCTAGTGCGATACAGGCCGTAGCGCTACTTATATCAATGGATAAAGGAATAGAGGAGTTGGCAGAGCTGATACATCCGCACCCTTCAATTATAGAAGGTATACAGGAATGTGTAAGAATGCTGAATGGAAAGTCAGTATTAAAACCAGAAATATTTAAGGATACCCTGAAATGTAAAGGATGCGACGAAAGCGGCGCCTACTTTGACATACATTTAAAAGAGACTTTTTGATTCCACGACTGTCAGAAGTTAAAATGCCGACGACCATAATAATCGTCGGCATTTTTTATTTATGCAGAGACAGTAGTAGTAAATTTTGCATTTAATACAAACTGCACGCCTGTCAATGCCTTAGAAACCGGGCACCCGGCTTTGGTCTTTTCGGCGAATTGAAGAAATTTTTCCTCGTCAATTCCTGCGACTTCGCCTTCTACAAAGACTTCTATTTTTGTAATGGCAAACCCGTCGGCTACCTTATCAAGATAGACTTTGTCAGTGGTGCGGATACTTCGTACTTCATATCCCTCTCCTGATAGCGCTGCTGAAAGTGCCATCGAGAAACAAGCGGCATGAGCTGCGCCAAGAAGTTCTTCAGGGTTTGTTCCTGGTTCATTTTCAAATCTTTTGGTAAAGGAATAGTCGGCTTCCTTAATAAGGCCGCTTTCTACACTTACTTTTCCATTGCCATTTTTGAGGTCTCCATTCCATATGGCATTTGCTGAGCGTTTTAGCATAATTTTCGTTTTTTAAGTTTAAGTGAACATTAAGTTTTCAATTGGATTTTTTTCAATGCTTAGTTTAAAGCCATTCCTGCCAAATATGTTTCAAATGGATGAATACCTTGCTTCTAATCAAAGAGACTGTAAACATTTATTAGTAATTGCTGAGCTTCAGAAATGTTTTCTTACATAACAAATACCTGAAGGGAAATGGAGCTAGAGATGCACCTCATTTTTTTGTTGTTAACGATATTTACATTTCTAGCCTCGCATATATAAAAAATTCTTCTATGTGAAAGGCAATATTAGCAGTCCTCATTTCAACAACTTATTACTTGAAATACTTTATTTATTTTTTATATTTATCAAGACTTGATTATTATGAAACCAATCTATGCCCTTTCTGAGCTTGATCTGAAAAAACAGTATACTTATGCAGATTATATCAATTGGTGGTTTGATGACAGAGTAGAATTGATCAAAGGATATATAAGAAAAATGAGCCCTGGCGCATCGCGCACTCATCAGACCATAAGTACCAATATTATCACTGAATTTGCTCTGTTTTTGAAGCACCGTAAATGCAAGGTTTTTCATGCTCCCTTTGATGTGCGCTTGTTGAGAAACACAAATGACCATGAAGTTACTACTGTGGTACAGCCTGATATCTGCATTGTATGCAATGAAGAATATCTAGAGGAAAATGGTTGCAATGGAGCTCCAACCATCATCATTGAGATACTGTCCACGTCCAACAGTAAGCATGATTTGGTGACAAAATTTAAATTGTATGAGGAGGCAAAAGTAGGTGAGTATTGGATTGTATACCCTTACGAAAAAGTACTTGACGTTTATCATCTTCAAGGCGACAATTATGCCTTGTTTAAGAAATATGTAGAAGATGAGTTGATAGATGTGAAGTCTCTCGCTGGGCTTACAATTAGCCTAAAGGATATTTTTGAAATATAATCATTTGCCATTATTTGCACCTAAGTCACTGGATCAATTTTTTAAAGTCTGCTAGAAACCGATCCCAAGCAACCCCGGCTTCCTAGACTTAATTATTTGTTAGTTCAAACCCTCCCGTTTTAAATGAATACGCCCCGACATTGTCTAAGATGAATTATTCCCTTACATTCATTTGTTGTAAAAACGATGGCGATGAAAGCTGCTTCCCTAAACGATATAAAAAAAGAATTAAATTCACTGGAGCCTTCTAAGGTTTTTGACCTTTGTCTGCGACTAGCTAGATTTAGGAAGGAGAATAAAGAATTGCTTAGCTATTTGCTTTTTGATGCTCAAGACGAAAAGGCATACATCCAGGCGGTGAAAGAGGAGATGTCCGAGTTGTTTGTTGGCATTCATACCATCAATATGTATTATGCGAAGAAGAATTTGAGAAAGATTCTAAAAGTAGTGACCAAGTATATCAAACATTCTGGGAATACAGAGACGGAGATTGAATTACTAATTTACTACTGTGGGAAGATAAAGGAGTCCAAGATTAACATACACCATCATCCTGTTCTTACCAATCTTTACAATGCCCAGATAAAAAAGATCAACAAAGCAATATCAAAATTGCATGAAGATCTTCAATATGACTATCAGCAAGAATTAGAAAAAATAAATTAAACCGTTAAAAGTACCATTATGCCGGATTTTAAAAAATACTATATTATACCTGCTTCCCCTGAGGAATTATACATCGCACTAACCAACCCAGCGACGATACAATTGTGGAGCGAGAATGAAGCAGATATGTCTACAGTCCCAGGTTCGGAGTTTTCGCTTTTTGAGGGAAACATCGTCGGCAAAAATCTAGAGTTTGTGGAGAATAAAAAGATTGTGCAAGAGTGGTATTTCGGTGAACAACCTCAGCCTTCCATCGTCACTATTATTCTTCACGCTCATAAAAGTGGTACTTCTGTTGAGCTGCGTCATACCAATATTCCTGAAAGTGATTTTGAAGACATTAAGGAGGGCTGGAATGAATTGTATTTTGGGGCATTGGAGGAGTTTTATGGGGATTGAAAAAAGTGGGAAAGATATTATTATTAATTTATAACCGTTTATTTTGAGCATCTTTCATTATACAATTCAACCAACGATTCAATGTTGTTGTGACTGTATTTCTTGCCTTTCAGTTTCAATTTCTTTCCTACAGTCCCATCTGAGAAATAATTACAATCAAAAAAATTTTCTTTTACCACGTCTGAAAAATTCTTCTTCTTCACTTCAATAAAGTCTTTGTCTTTCTTTATAAAAAGGCTTGGCTTAGGTCCACTTGCGCCTCCCATATACCCCATGGTTGTTCCAGAATATACAGGACTTGTTGAAGTTCTTTCACCACTGACATAGTAATTCATCCTTCCCTCTATGACATGATATAAAAACACTTTTTCGTCTCGAGAAGGAATCTGCGCACTTACACAATGAAAATCTTTCCGTTTATATGCTTTTAAATCATTTGCTGTATAATGCTTACTCTCTTTTCCAGGGGCTTTATAACCGACCTTATTGTGGTATTTTTTATTGATGCCGATTTCTAATTTGGAGCGGACGTCCCCATAGAGCGTGTCGCCGCTATTTAATACTATGTATTCAACTTTCTCTTTCACTTGCGAAATTGTACATATAGGCAATAAAAGGACTATCGACAAAAAGACTAATTTGTTCATTGAGTGTGTATGATTAGATAATATTATCTTGCGTTGTGCAACTTTCGACTTTTTTAAGTTGTCCAAGAGGTAAAATTCTAATTTGGTCCATTTGTAGCAATATGCTATAGGGTGGAATGGAATGAATAAAATAAAAGTAATAAAACGCTTTTCCTGACTTGTAAAGAAGTTAAGTTATCTCAGAATAAACTATTAAGCGATGATATCAACTATGATGTGCGATCTTAAGTTAACATTACAACATCCAGCTATTTTCTAAAACACACATGAATACTATTATCTTACGAACAAGGCAAAAATTTAGAGGCAACCAGATTAAATAATTGCCTCTAAAAAACTTAACAGCTTCAAACTAGCTTACTCCCCTGCATAATGGTAGTCAAATTCTTTTACCTTTATCTCCCCTTTGGCAGTCTCTTTGTAAATAGCTTTTACTCTATTGCGTGAGTCGTATTCATTTCTGACGTATAATCCATTGTTGTCAAGGACATGAGTTACAAGGCCAGTCTTATGATCATAAACCGTATTCGTCATTTGCGCATCTTTTGGCCTTAGCATAAAGTCATCAAAGTAAGAATCTCCCGTTCCGTTGTTCCACAATAGTATGTTCAATCCATTAGGATCATTAGCATTATAACTATAATTTGCGGGCACCTCAAACTCTACTTTTATCAATTTCCATTGGCCGCAGGTAAGGACCGCATCTGCTATAGACTTTAGATAACTCACCTTATTGAAACCTACATTTAATATCGTTTGAGCGTCACTGCTCGCATGGACCCACACACTTGCGACATATTTCTTCCCCTTTATAAGGTTATTTGCGTCCGCACCTGACAACCAGTATCCAGGACCCCAACCGTGAGACTCTAAGGTTTTATTTACCTTCACAAGGTATTGACCAGTATGCGCCTTGATGCTGGCGGTCTGCGTCATTCGCCCAATTGGTCTATAGAGCTCTCCATCTGTCCTTTCATAGTTAGTTCTTGAATCGATGTTCTCAAAACCATCGTAGGTAGAGCTGACATAGTTGGAGTTGGCAACGCTAGATATCACGTGCTTCTTGTCATAGCCAAATTTTGACGTAGCATAATTGCCATTCACATCTCTTATCTCCACAGGTCTAGAAAACTGGTCGTACTTCGTAATCTCACTGGCTTTCATCCAATATTGATTAAGCAGTGTGCTATTTGTCCAATTAAAGTCCACGAAGTCTTTCATAATACCATCAGATTCTACATGAGGCGAATTCCATACGTAGGTCGATTGCTTACGCCATACCTTATTGGCGATATTTTTATAATTGCCGCTCTCGTAACCTCTAATACTATCTTTGTTTGACCAGGTTTGTATCGAAGAACTGATAGGATGAAATTGTATCAACAGTTTAGGACTATTTATATCAATACCACCGCTATATACAAACGATTTTCTATCTGTGGATATTGACAATATTTTTCCATTGGCATAACTTTTAATTCCTCCCGGCAGATATTTATCTATCCCAACAAAATTTATGACATCTCCTGCCTTCTGATAATCAGGCAGCACATAATTATCTAACACAACATTATATAAGTTAGATTTAATCAGCGTGGTAATACAATTCACCTCTTTTGCAGGCTTCACCTTAAAAAGATAAGATTGTGCTATCTGCGACATCATATTTTTATTAGAGGCGTTATATACTTTCGAGCCCATCTCAGGATACTTTTCGTAAGCAAGAAGATTATATGTGGCAAACCTCTTCTCTGACGAACTTTTCGTTTCATTAGATACCACTTCACCGCTTAGAAAGTCAAACTCTGCTTTAATCTCATAACGGCTCCCCTGGTCTCCAGACCAACTTGTGAAGGTGTGAACACTTGGAACATAAAGCTTGTTGGTCCTCGCATATTTATGTATATAGTTTTTATAGCTTGAGCCTGGATCTTGAGGAGTTTTGACACATTCAGTCAATAAGGTTCCTTCTCTATACAACCCTTGTTCTCCTTCGTGTCGCTCTTTTGTATCCCTATAGCCCAGAGCTGTGGAAGCTACTTGCCTATTTGTTTTATCAAAAGCCTGTACCCAAAGAAGTTGCCCTATTTTGGATGTACTCACTTCTATATTGAAAAGATTCTTTTGATGACTAAACCTGGACCAATATGTTTGATTGTCCCATTTAGACAATATCTGTGGAGTCCAAGTATTTTGGTTCTCAATTTTGATCATATCTTTTTGAGGAGTCTGGAACGTATATACGGTCTTAGACAAGAAATCCTCATCAGTATCCAATTTGCCGCCTAAAACTGTGACTTTTCCATACAAAACAGGCGTTGATGGCCAGTCATACCACTTATAGAAGTCATAGTCCACATCTGCAATAAAAGCAGGCTCTTTTGAAACCACCCCAGAGGTTATTCCATTTGCTTTTCCATCTTGGGTATAAATGTACCTCACCTTTTGAGTTACTATACCATCCCCTACTATAATCTTACTTACTCTTAAGTCGCCTCCATTTTTAGTAAAACTAGGAACAGTAATATAACCCTCAATAGAGCTAAAGCTACAAGCGCTACATCCAGTTAACGTATTTCCCGCACCACCACAAAATCCCGCACGCGAAATCTCAAAACTATTATCATTTATATTATTTACCGTTTGGCTCGAAGAAAGTTCTTCTAGAGGTCTCTCAACCTGCCAATTTGGCGACAACGGTTCCCAACAAGTCTGCTTTTGGAAAATCCAAAATTTTTGCAAATTTACTGTTTGACCATTACTTAATATTTGATTAAGCTTCAATCCGTGTAGGTTCGATATATCAAAAAATATTCTATTCCCATCAAGTCCTGTTATTGGTATGTTTACTGTTAAACCCTTGTCAGCAATAGAAGAATAGGAATCTCTCTCATATTCTACTTCAATAGTGCTACCCATCGGGTTAATCACTTTCTTCAATGACCATGCTTTTGCATCGTTTGTATTCAATGCATACCTATGGCCATTGATGTTTCTAATTCCCCCACTGTAGTACATGCCCCAACCATCCCACTTCTCTGTTCCGTAGGTATAGGCAGCATCATTCTCATTGTTATACTCAAACGCATAGTTACCCGGAAGCAAACTGGTTCCTTTAGGACCACCAAAAACTATTGATTTTAAAGTAAGCTTACCAGATAGTACACCTGGAGTCTTATACGTAGGAGGAATAAACTGGGTAAAGGAATTTGGGGTTCCCATACATAAAGAATAATCATAGTAGAAATTAACTGTATTCGTACAATTGCTTTCGATAAATGACTTTTGCTCCGTCGTAGCATCACTTACATCATAAACATTTTTTTCATAGTCAAAGCTGCTGAGAAATCTTCCTCCCTGCGCTGCATCTGGATTGAGGGGTGAAGAGGTTCCTGAAGAGGTTGTATATGCCGGTATCCCTGCCCCTATACCGTTGGCTGTAGTAAGCTTCTTAAAATCTTCATTGTTGAAGGTGACAATCTGGTTTAGGTATAATGAAGATACTGGAAGTGACTCATCTATTCCCAAATTACTTGGGCTTGTTCCATAATGACTCTTTCCATCGATTTTTCGCCCCTTTATAAACAACGCCGTATGGCTTCTAGTACTAATTGTATTTAAGTAATAGATCTCTTTCACACCTTCGACAAAATTCTCTTGACTAACATCTTTGTCAGAATACCCAGTGGATGAATACGAGCTCCTCCATTTATAATTGTCAGAATACTTACCATATTCAAATTTGGTCCAGTAACCCCAATCGGCCTCATCAGCGAGGCCATTTGCGTTTCTGTCGATGAAATCACTGCCTGTGATTGCCGTCAATAACCACTCTATCGCATAAGGTGAAGTAAATGTCATAGTAGAATAGTTACTCTCTTTGAACTCCTTTGTATACTGTTTCTTATTATACACTGGCAGAGAATAATGATAAGTAGTTCCGTCCTCAGCCGTGATTGCAAAGCCTCCTATCCCATCCTTTGGCAAGTCTGTCCTGGAAAAATTACTAGAGGCTTCCAGTATCTGTCCCTTTTTAACTGGGTTAACTGTATTGTCGGTACTTCTAAGTTCGGCGTTAGTGAACCAATCAATATGTCTCCCTTGAACTAATCTCTTGCTAAAAAGACCTAGCCTTTCTCCTTCAATTCTAGACCCGCTGTTGAAAATAGGATCAGTATAATTATATCTTAACCTCGCATCGTCGGTGCCATCGTTGTTTGTACCAAGGGTGCCATCACCGAGCTGATATTCATACTTATTGGCATAGGAATTGGGATATCTAAATTGAACTTTATAATCTGATTTAGGTACAAATGGAAGCAGATTAAACTTATATTCATATTCGCTCATTTGTCTTGGGTAAGCAAGGCTACCAACGTCCATTCTGTAAGGTTGTATCGCTCCAGTAATAGTGTTTCCCATTACCGAAAAGAAATCATGTGCAAGACTTGTAGGCTCCACGTTATGCGCATAGACGTTACTTACGTTCACATGCATATCTGACGCAACCGTTGTCGCACTAGGACCCCCGTTTGATTTAAAAAACTTTGCCACGGAACCATTAATGATAGGAAAGTAAGCACTTGACTCTAAAGATCCTCCTGGGACAGGAGCTATGTCCTCTTGAGCACCCAAATAAAGAGTGCCATGCATTTGCTCAGTTCTTGTCTGATCCAAAACGTAAGTCACTTTCTTGTGCCAAAAATTGCTCGAAGGATCTTCTATAGGTCTATAGCCCATATACCCTTGTGAGGCACTTTGTCCGCTGCTTTTTGCATCTACATAACCGCTATACGCTTGGGCAGCTCCCATCATTGTGTTACCTATGGCAAAGGCTGCACCAGCATTGGCCATCCCAGCACCTCCCATTATCATGGAACCGATAGATATAATATTCTGTGTTGTTTGAGCAACATCGATGGTTACACCAGATTTCCCATTTGGATTGTGTGTTCCTGTAACACCTAAAATGGTGGTCGAATTAGAACCATCACCACTCCAGCTAGCTGAGACCAGACCGAACAAAGAAACGGCCCCTCCTGTCCCTGTCACTGAGTTCCAAGTTCTCTGATAGAAAAGATAATTGTCAACGGTAGATACAGCACCGATGCCTACGTTGGTCACATAATTTAAATCCTTGTCCGGGTCTGTGGTGGATCCTGAATTCTTTACCCCTCTTGCATCATCTGGATATTGATTCAAAGATCGCGCGATCGCTCCTGCATTAATATTCCAACCTAGACCTACCCAGGAAGCCTCTTGTTCTGGCCCAATTCCTGCTCGGTAGGTAAGTGGCAAAGCAAAATTTCCTTCTGGACCTGGCACGTTGACCAATGGCATATTATAAGTGAAGTCCCCTGTCATTAAATTTACCATATCTGAACTACCTATCGGTTCATAGGAGGTGAACTCTGCCTGAGAAGGGCCTCCCGTCAACGCGTATACTAGCGTCGAATGAAAGCTCAACTCGAGCATATTTATCAACAAAAAAATTGCGATAATCTTGTAAAACTTATTCTTCCGCATAGCAGTAATTTTAATCTATTTTTAAGGATGGTACTTTTTTAATATCTGAAGTGAGAAAAGAAAAACTCACATTGTCTAAATTTATCAAAGGCAAGGAGACGTTTATGTCGAACTTCTCCTCTTCTAAAACTTTCTTCCTGTCAAAAGTCAAAAGAAAGGTCGTGCTATTTTTTACCCCAAACGTTCGCTCATAATAGTAAGAAAGCATAGGAATGGTATCCTGTTTCGTATTACTTGCAAATAAGTAAGGATTCATTCCAAAAGAAAGTGCCTCTATCTTTTTCCCAAAATCACCAGGCATATTATACATGGTGTTTTCTATCTCATGACCGTTCAAAGAAATGCTCAAGGTCATAAAAAGCTTCTTATCTATCTCTTTTCTTAAATTCTCTATTTTCAATGATGTGTCTGACCGCAACCGCGAAAGAGAAAAAAAATCATTTGGCTTATATTTCACTTTCACAATAAGTCCATTTCGCTCATAGAGCTTCACCACCCCATTCTTCGTATCTAATATATATTCCCTTAGCTTCGACTCATCTACCTCTCTAGGACTACAAGAGATCGCCACTAGTAGCCAAACTAAATAGGCGTAAGACCTAAAAAAAGAAAGTGTAGTGTGGTTCAAAACAAAAAATTATATTCCTTTTTACTTCCCACTATAGCTTTTATTCAACTCCTCCAAAACTTCATCCGTTACATCGAACTGTGGCTTTGAAAATACTACGTTACCAGTCGCATTCGCGCCTAATATCATATCATAGCCTTTCTTCTCTCCAAACTTCTTTATAAAAGAATCTATCTCCTTTATCACCTTCGCATTGACCTTCTGAGTAGACGCTTCTACCTTTTTCTGAACAGCATCTTGGTATTGCATATATTGTTGTTGCTTGACTCTAAGTTGCTCTTCACTCTTCTTTGCCTCTGCTCCCGACATCGTAGCACGAGTCATCTCATAGGCTTTCATTTCTGCCTGAAATGATGTAGACAATGAATCAAGGTTTGCCTTCACTCCTTTCGATTCTACTTCAATCTGCTTACGCGCCGAAGCCATACCCTTGTACTCTCCTATGATCCTTGTAGTATCTATATAAACTACCCTCTTCCCATCGCCAAAGGCTTTATATAGCAGGAAACCTATCGCTATCAAAAAAAAGACGTTTATTGCTAAATGTAGTTTTACCATCATTGAACCAATATTATAGTTTTTATCAATTACTTATCAAATACCAGAAAAACTAGTTAAGGTATGAAAATCTAGCAGGCCCTAACACGGCTTTCAGGATAAAGTTACTGTAAGTACCATACTGGTCAACGATATAATCTTCGAGAAGGACTTGGGATCTATTATTAAACAAATAGGTCTTGCCGTTTTTCTCGTAACAAAAAAAGTTAAGAGTACTATTGAAATAAAGACACTTATTCGTGAGACCAACCCGCAGAAAGTCGAGCATTTCGGCTGGTAGCTGACTGGCACCCATCAGATTAATAGAACCAAGAATTCTCTTTATTCCTCTTTTATGAAAACTTACAAACATATACCCAAATAATTCATTTCTATTTTCTATAATTCCTATCACTTCCTTTTTATCATGGATTAAATATCTTTGGACGCCGGCCAAAGTGTCATACTGAGCTACCTCTCTATCAAATGACAGTACTGGTACCGCAATGATATTATAATCAGCTTCAGCTATCTTTTTATCCAATATTACTGGTTGACCATTGCTTTGAGAGGGGTTAGACCAAAGCTCCTTTTTAAGCCAATATTTGTTTTTTATTTTGTTATTGTATGCTTTATAGTTACCACTGCACAAGAGCTCCTGCCCTGTTTTTGGAGTACATTGCCACATCCAAAATGAAAGTAATACAATAATGAACAAACTAATTTTTCCCATACGTTATCTTAGAATCCGATCAACGGTAATATTGAATTTAGAATTCTTAGCCAAACTCTTTGCATTCAAGCGATATGAAAATCCGGTAGACTTAGAAGCTGGATCGGTGATTCGAAATCTATATTTCCCATTTTTATTCATTTCGACTCCATTTATTACCGTTGCGTGAGTATATGCATCTTTAGGGATGACATTCAAAGTCAATGCGTTTGCTTTCAGATTACTATTTACAGTGGCTGGATCTAAAATTTTATTTGGTCCACTATTAATTTTAAAATTTCGGCTTAGTAAATCTCTTAATTGAAAGGCATTACCGCTAAACCCATTTTTAGCACTTCCCTTACCTAATGTATTATAATCGTTTTCAAAGTCTGCAACAGTTCTACCTCCACCATAGTGATTGTCCATTATTTGCTCACACATAAAGACACATTCCATTATCCCTGTTTGACCTGGATTATTTAAGGGAATATATGACAACACTTGCCAATTAGGTTGCGTGGCAGAGTATGCAGAAGGCCCGATTAGTCCAGCGGCGGCTCCTCCTATAGATCCTCCAACTGCCCCACTCATTCCTCCATTTGACATGCCAAGCATTCCGCCTACCATCCCGCCAGCTGTCATCTTCATACCCATACTCATAAATAACCCGGCTGTAAAAGTAAATCCTCCATCAGGATCTACTTGGCTAACGGGATTATTACCCATTCCCACATAAGGAGAATGAAACTGACCATAAGGGTCCGGAGATATCCATCTTCCTAGATTAGCATCATACATCCGAAGGTCAAAGGCGTCAAACCCAGTCTCTGCATCTTTCTCTGCAAATTGTCCTTGGTAACCGTTTCTATAAGCAGGTGAGTTCACTAAATTTCTTCCAGGCATCACCGATCCATAGGGGAAGTAGTCTGCACGGGCTAATACGTCCAACGATTTTGTTGTACTGTTCCTTCTCACAAGTGCCCTAACGTTACCTAAGTGGTCATTTAGTTCATAGTTGTACTCTGAGCTTCCAGGGTAGTAGACCCCAATTCGACCAACACCATATACAGGCATCTCTAACAACGTCCATGTATTAGCGCTGGTGCCACTGCTTTCGTAAATAGCCATCGTATTGCCTGAGGCGTCATTTACATACAAAGTATTTTTCTTGCTAGAAGATTGCCCTGTGAGAACATCTATATTTTCCGAGATCTTTCTGATCCTATTGCCGCCTTCATCATAAGCGAAGGACGTATTCTTTATTGTGTAATTACTTAGATGTCCGTAGCTAATCATTTTTCCAAAAACATCGTATTTCATGTTTTTGTCCTGATTATCGAAGGTCATTTGTCCTATTTCATCATAACTAAAGGTCCTATTTGTCGTTCCGTTGGCTGTAGACGATAGACCAATCAAACTGTTCGCAGAGTATTTGTAATAGTTGGAAAAATTATGGACTGCAGTACCATCCCCTTTTCTTACCTGTCTGGTAATGTTACCGTTAGGATCATAAGCATAAGACGCGCTATATTTTCCCTCCGAATCAATAGCAAATGTTGAAGCTCCATACCTGTAACCGTGATCAGCATTCGTAAGCTGATACTTTTCATCGTACTTATACGCATACTGAGTTGGGCTAGTCAGGCCACCAGCGGCCGAGGTAGGTTGGCTGATCACCATAGACCGAATCATTCCATTAAACTGCTCATTATATCCGTTGAGATTGATAGAAGATTTAAAATTTGTACTACGGGTGTAGTCGTTTTCATAATAGTCGAGATGCATTCCAAAAGCATCTTTATTAAAGGCAGTGTTACTGAACCCATCACTCCCTGGATCAGAACTACTCAAAGCTGGATGATTTATACCTTTTAGTTTACCATCTACTGTATAGACATAATCTATACCCTGAAGGTTTCCGTCAAGCTCTACCCTTTTTACTGGACCATGCATGTAGTACTTGTATTTTGCCCTTAGTGAAAGGCCAGCCGTACCAAAGCGTGTTTTCACGGTTTGTAACCTTTGCATGTAATCATAGGAATAAACATGCTCAAACCTCTCTGTCGGAGCATCCTTTTGAAAGATCGTCTTTCTCAAATTCCCGCTATAGTCATACTCGTAATCTATAAACTTTGGCGCCATGCTCGTGCCGTCGGCAAAAGAATATTGCTGTGCAGTCCATTCCAGCCGCCCGTGTTCGTCGTAACTGTACCACGTTTTAGATGGAACATAAACCCCATCCTCATTAAAGGTACAGGCAACCCTACCATCAATATACCTTTGTGTTCTACCCGTAGGCGTAGTTGTCCCAGCAAAAATCTGGTCAAAAACTGTGTAGGTCCTATACTTCCTTTGATCCTTATTAAGCCAAATAGAAGAATTGTTTCTTATAGACAACGTTGAGGACTGACCTGTGCCCAATGCTGGCTCACCCTTCATATTTTGAAACCAATAAACGTCGGTCTTACCGGTTACAGGAGTAAATTCTCCTACTTCAACACCTCTTCCTAAGTCATCATAAACACTGTAAGAATAGCTATTTGATGGTTTTTGCTTTGCGTCTTGCGAAAAGGCAACCTGACCATCATTGCGATAAACATATTCAATTTTTCCTTCATCAGGGGAGGTCACTGATAACACCTGTCCTAGCGTATTATAAGTATAAGTGGTAATGCCGGTAGGCAAAGCTGTTGAAGCATAATTAATAGAAGTTGGAGGCACAGTGGCTACCAATCTACTTGCATCGTCATAATAATAATAGGTAAAATCATGGTAGGTGACAGGATAATTGATGGGCATGTTAAAATCAGTCCCCGTGTTTGTAACTCTATAGTACCCCGGCTTAGTAATGGAACTAATATAGCGGTCTGCCTCTAAGTCGTAGATAGTATAGGAGGTGCCGGTATTGATACTGATCTCTGATGGAAGTACACCAAATGGTATATGTACATCATGTGTCTGGCCCGGTCTTATATAGGTAGGACCGTCTGCAGGCACTGGAAGATAGCTCATTCCTGCTCTTTTTCCAGTAACACATGTTGCAAGAACTTTACCTTCTCTATCTGAGAACGTGACTGTTTCGACGCCATTCTCATCCCTTACAATAGATTTCTGACCTCTACCTTCCATAGTGGTTACAGTAGATCCATATTCTTCGTTTATATTTGGGACAAAACGTTCTCTCAATGATATATAATGGTTCAACTCCCACTTAATACTCATAGATATTTGAATCTTCTCTCGACCCAAACCCATCTTTAAAGAGTTCCCTGGATTTGTTGCTTTGGCGAGGTTACCTAAGTTTGGGCTATAAACTCTCGAGTAAGGATAACTACTTAAATCTTGGTAGGGCTCGTAAGTATTGCCCGTACTGTAGTACCAACCAAGTTTGTCCAAAGTCGCATCTACAGCAAAAGGATTGTTAATTTCACCCGCCGCATTGGTAGAAATAGGTTTATTAAAATGAATAGATGAATATTTTACCCCGCTGGTCGTTACAAAATTGTCGTTGTAGCAAAATGAATTTGTGCTTGAGTTTGTTGGCGCTGGAAGCGTTTGTATAGCAGCATTGCCTAGCTCGTCATAAATGGTAGCTGTTGCAAATATTTTATTCTCTATAAAGTTCTTGGTCTGGCTTTGAATGTGCCTACCAGACCTATCTGAATAAGCTCTACTTTCAGAAATAATATTCCCATTTTCATCAAAGGTCTTTTCGTTTTGCCAATTGTAGTTTTTGTCGGTGGCACAAGTTGCGCTTGATGGACTTACAAGAGCAGCATCAAAATAGGTTAGCTCTGTAAAGTACGCTTTGCTAGAAGTTGTAGTCGAGGCGGCAAATCCGTCGAATGGCAGAAGCACAGTTCGTAAACTAGGATTATACACTGGCCACAGGTATCCTCCTGACATCGCTTTTAAATCCATTTCATTTGTAGAAACTGTAATACTCTTTTTCTCTAACCCCTGTTGATTGTATTGGTCGTCAAGCATTTGATGCCTGATATACACTGCCCCTCCTGTTTCTACTCTATAATAAAAGTAGGTAATTCTATTAGTTGACTCATCCCATATAGCTTTAGGCAAATAATTGTTAGCTGAGGTCAAATTCATAATGACCCTAAATTCCCCTTTGACCTCCTGTCCGTATCTGTCAAAGATTTTACTATAGACTCCAAAACCAAGCCCAGAGCCTTCTTGATCTTTGGAATTCCAGGCAATTGTATAGTCCCCTGTGGTTTTGTTGATCTCTAAACTTCCATAATCCTGAACATTGCTTTTGTAATTATTCACTATAACCTCTGGAAGGCCTGTATAACCACTCGGTGCATCAGACCTAACGAATCTTCGGAATACTACATCGTTATCGTTTGTAGACGAGTAGGAAGTATACATGGCATACAGTTGATTTGTTGTTGGATTTATGTCCAAATCAGTAAGCGTCTGACTCAATGATGTTGTACCATTGATAAGAAATTGCTCTGTTGCCAAACCATTTAAGCTAAAATTTGCATTACTCATCCTTCTGCCATACGCCCCATGCTCGCTACCGTCTTGTCCGTCCCAATCGCGCCAAGCAAAAACTATTTCATTATTTACATGGTCTATTGCGATAAAAGGAACTATCTGCCTTCTAGCGGTTGATTCTGTTGGATTAATCTTCACTTCGGGAGTTGTAACAGCTGAAGCTAGATCATTAAAAAATATCTTCTTCGCATATATATCATAGTTTCCCCCATGGTTACTTGCCCAAGCTACGATAAACGACCCATCTAATTGATTTACTTTAACCGTAGGATACAATTGGTCCCCAACCACTCCAGAATGTATAATATTATTGAACAAAATAGCGCCTTTTCTTACAATGACCCTAATGTTCCGAGAGGTTGTACTTCCTTGTTCAAACTCATGCCATACGAAGACTTGAGTATTGGTACTAAACTCAACCTCAGCCTGTACCCTCTTTATTGACACCACATCTTGGGAGGTCAATACATCAGTTGGTACACTTTGCGGAGTAAACTCCTGTGCCCCAGCTGTAAAAAT
>DASVUU010000733.1:0-3616 GCA_036386935.1 Cytophagaceae bacterium
AAAGGACGACAATACCATTGTAGTTTTCATCTCAGACAATGGTGCACAAGGTGGATTTAGTAATAACCAGTTAAAAAGAGGCTTAGTAAGAAACTCTGGACCGGTTGGTACAGCAGGGTCCTTTGATTACCAGGAACAAAATTGGGCATATCTATCTAATACTCCCCTAAGGCAATTTAAGAATAACTTTCACGAAGGCGGTTATAGTACGCCATTCATAGCATGGTTTCCTCAGCAGATCAAGGCAAATAGCATTGCAAAAGGGACCGGTCATCTGATAGATCTAGCCCCAACTTTTTATGAATTAGCCGGCGCCAAGTATCCAACAAAATACAATGGCACAGCTTCAAATCCACTTCCTGGTAAAAGTCTAGTTCCTTTGTTGACTGGTAAAGTCAATGAGGTGAATAGGGGTGAACCTATCTTCTGGGAAAGGGCGGGAAACAGATCGGTAAGAAAGGGTAAGTGGAAAATCGTTTCTACCTATCCGTCATACAAATGGGAACTGTATGACCTAGATGCTGATCGCGGGGAAACCAAAGACCTTGCCAACAAAAAGGCAGAGGTGGTAAACGAGCTCTCAGCGGCCTATGTGGCATGGGCAGAAAAAAATGAGGTGGTCGACTACGATAAGATAAAGCCAGCAAATCAGGCCATTCCAGGAAGCGAACCAAAGAAATAATTTAAAAAATTTAAAAATTTATAGCTAATGAAAAATTTAGTACAGGCTTATTGTGCCCTAATCATACTGTCTGCCGTAGTGTTTGGCTTTATTTCACGGTCCAATGATCATCGAGGCTCACATGAAATAGATCCGAAAATAAAGTCTGAAGTGCTGAAAGTACTTGATGACTACATGAATACTTTTAACGCCAAAAATTTGATGGCGTGGGAGGGTACCTACAATTTCCCACACTACAGGCTTGCAAGCGGCCATCTTTCCACACTCGACAAAGCAGGCTTGCGTGATTCTATAAAAGTATTTGGCGCTTTACAGAAGACCGGGTGGGATCACAGCAAATGGGATCATAGGAACATCGTGCAGGGCTCCGACGACAAGGTGCATGTCGACACTAGATTTTCCAGATATAAAACAGATGGCAGCTTGATCGGCACTTATGAATCTCTTTACATCGTCACCAAAGAGAATGGAAAATGGGGTGTGAAATTCCGATCTAGTTACGCAGAGTAAAAAATAAAATCTAAACCAAATATTTTTATTATCATGAATAGAAGAACGAGAAAATTACTCAAAAGAAACCTTAAATTTTTATCCGCTTCGTTGATCGTTGCAACAAGTCTTTGCTTCTCTGCGAACGCACAAACCAATGTAAACAAGTCCTGGAAGAACGCTCAAGCACGGCAAGTACAATATTTAAAAAAAGCACCTGAGGGTGCGCCAAATGTGCTTTTGATTTTGTTAGATGACGTTGGCTATGGCGCCATCAGTGCGTTCGGAGGGCTCATAAATACCCCGAATTTTGATAGTCTAGCTAATAATGGACTTCGATATACAAATTTTCATACAACAGGAATCTGTTCTCCTACTCGTTCAGCCCTGCTCACTGGCCGTAACCATCACTCTGTAAGTATGGGCATGTTTCCACACTACTATTTATTAGGCGACTATCTCGGATACAATGGACACATCCAGCCTCAAAACGGCATGATTGCTGAGGTATTGAAGGACAATGGATATAGCACTTACCAGGTAGGGAAGTGGCATCTTACTCCTGATGAAGAGACTACAGACCTAGGTCCATTTGACCGTTGGCCTACAGGAAAAGGATTTGATCATAACTTTACCTTCTTAGGTGGAGCAACAGACCAGTGGAAACCGGACCTTGTAGAGGATAACCAGCATATCAAGCCCGACGGAAGACATTTGAATGAGCAGATGGCAGATAAAGCAATCGGCTATATTACAAGGCAACGAACATTGTCTGCTGACAAGCCATTTTTTGTATACTATACGCCAGGCGCCACGCATGCACCGCATCAGGTGGAAAAAGAATGGAGCGACAAATACAAGGGAAAGTTTGACGAAGGTTGGGACGTATACCGTGACAAGGTTTTTGCCAATCAGAAAAAACTTGGTGTAATTCCGGCGAATGCAAAGTTACCAGCTAGAAACCCTTATCTCAAAGCATGGAAAGATCTACCTGCAGAGGAGAAGCGGCTTTCAGCAAGATTTATGGAGGTATATGCAGGCTTTATGGAATATACCGACCACGAAATAGGTCGGGTGTTAAAATATCTGAAGGATACAAAGCAGCTAGACAACACGGCGGTTTTCTTAATTGTTGGAGATAACGGTGCAAGCAAAGAAGGGCTAGAGTACGGCGTAACTAATAAAACTGTAAGGTATGGACAGGATCCAATATCAAGAGCCGACTACAAAAAATTTGCTCTTAGTGAATATGATAAAATTGGAACCAAAGATGTAGCTACTGTTGCAAACTACCCATTGGGTTGGGCACAAGCCGCCAACACACCATTTCAATTTTGGAAAAGTGATGCAAATGCAGAAGGAGCAACGCACAATCCGCTAATTGTTTATTATCCCAAAGGAGTTAAAGAAAAAGGGGGTATTAGAAATCAATATGGTCACGTAACGGATCTATATCCTACCATCCTGGATATCGCCGGAATTAAGCAGCCTGAGGTTTTGAAAGGCGTAAAACAAGAGCCTCTCCACGGAAATAGCCTGGCATTGTCATTTACTGACAAGAACGCCGCTTCCCAACACAATCAGCAATACTATTGCATTTTCGGAAACAGAGCCATCTATAAAGATGGATGGAAGGCTTCTGCGGCGCATAGGCCGAATACGTTAGACCTTTTCACCTATGAAGGAGAGCCGAAGACAACTCTTGCCAATGATCCTGACAAAGATGTGTGGGAGTTGTACAACCTCAAAGAAGATTTCAATGAGCTTAATAATCTTGCGTCAAAAAATCCTGAGAAGCTAAAGGAATTGAAGGCACTCTTTGATGCGGATGCAGCGAAGTACAACATCTATCCTCTCCTTGATGTAGAATTTTCTTCAAAGCTTTTGAAGCCACAGTTAGAGCTTAAGCAAAGACAAACCCCTACAAAATAGCTACAAAACGTCACAGGGCCTAGGTCCTGTGACGTCTGGTATCACTAAATTAAATATGTAAACGTTTTACTTCCCTTATCATGAAGATAAAAATTACTTTAGCCCTTTTATTGTCCCATATTTTTTATCCAGGTTTCAGTCAATACGCTCCTACACCGCCATACAAAGGGAAAATAGGGAAGACATTGGCAGAGACTCAGCAATCTTGGCCCGAACGACGAGAGGCACCTGCGGGCGCTCCCAATATTGTATGGATCTTATTGGATGATGTCGGGTTCGGCGCCGTTTGCTCCTTTGGAGGGTTGATAGAAACACCGAACCTTGATACACTTGCTAAGCATGGCTTGCGATATACAAACTTCCATACTAACGCCATTTGCGCACCAACAAGAGCATCGCTTCTCACAGGGCGCAATTCTCATTCAGTACACATGGGACTTTTTCCAGAAAATGCGATAGGAACTCCTGGGTATGACTCTTACATGCCATTTGAAAAAGGATTCATCTCGGAAA
>DASVUU010000734.1:0-5597 GCA_036386935.1 Cytophagaceae bacterium
CAGTAGCCTATCCCAAATACGATGGAGCACCTACCTCGGAGGTACTGGAATTGATGCCTTGTATTCGTTAGCATTTGATAGTAAAGACAATATTTATGTGACAGGAGGCACCACGTCTTCAGATTTGGTTACCACCACTACTGCTATATCGCCTGTCTATAAAGGTAATATTGACGCTTTTGTAAGCAAACTATCTCCAGAGGGTAAGTCAATTTTGGCATCTACTTATTTTGGCTCGGAGGAATACGATCAGTCCTATTTTGTGGAATTAGACTTTCGAGATAACGTACATCTCTTCGGCCAAACAAAGGCCCCGGGAACCACATTAGTGAAAAACGCCGCGTATTCTGTGCCCAACAGCGGTCAGTTTATTTGTAAAATGAATGAATCTTTGGACACTTTAAAGTGGTCCACAGTATTTGGGAATGGAATTGCAGAACCCAATATTTCACCAACTGCCTTTCTTGTTGATGTATGTAGTAAAATATACATTTCTGGATGGGGAGGCTCCCCGAAACATGGTGACCTTACAAGAGAAATAAAGCATGATTTCACCATGCCAATTACAAAGGATGCTTTTTTCCCCGTATCAAAGGATAGCAACGACTTTTACATGATGACTTTAGCTTTTGATGCTTCGGAGGTAGTTTTTGGTTCATATTTTGGTGGCGGATTTGCTTCAGAGCATGTGGATGGAGGGACGAGCAGGTTCGATCGAAAAGGGAAAATTTACCAATCTGTGTGTGCCGGGTGCGGTGGATATTCAGACTTCCCAATTAAGCCTCTACCGGGAGCTGTTTCTGAGAGAAACAGAAGTAGGAACTGCAACAATGCTGTATTCAAAATTTCCTTTCAGATGCCAGCTGTTATTGCAGATTTCACCACAGACAGTTGCCAGCCTCTAAAATTTATAAATACAAGCCTTATTCAAAAGGACACAAAATATGATTGGGATTTTGGTGATGGAGGAAAATCTAAAGAAAGATCTCCGTCCCATACTTACAAGACGCCAGGAACCTATCGCGTTAAACTTTTTGTCAGTGATTACCTCACTTGCAACTTGGAAGACTCTCTTGTAAAGTCTGTATATGTGAGTCCGTTGATTAATGATATAACAATTGCCGCGAGTCAATTGAGTTTTTGTGAACCCGAGACGCTACAATTGTTTGTTAGCCCGAGTTTACCAACTCTTAGGTATTCCTGGTCACCTGCTGAGAAAGTCAGTAATCCTTCCATTGCTAATCCCAGCTTCTATATTGACACCACCACAACCTTTACTGTAACCGTTACAGATCCTGCCTCTAGCTGCGTTAGAACTAAGCAAATAGAAATAAAGTCTTCTTTCGCTGTAAAATCCGGATTCCAAGCTACAGGCTGCACTCCTACTACATTTTCTAATACCAGCAAAGAATATAAACAATCTTCTTATGCCTGGGACTTCGGAGATGGGGCGTCTTCCAGCGAGAAAAATCCTATACACAATTACTCAAAGGCTGGAACCTACAAAGTAAAATTAATCATTACCGATCCAACCGCCTGCAATGAAGGTGACACCATCATACAGGAAGTAAAAGTGTCTGAGATCAAATTTTTTGTTTCAGCCACTACCCAACAAGATACGGTCTATAGAAAATTAAGTACCCAACTTCAGGCCCTTCCCAACAGCCCCGACTATATTTATCAATGGACGCCCGAAGCAGGATTGAGCAATCCAAATATTTCGAACCCGATTGCGACACCTGATACATCTACCTTATATACGGTGACCGTGACAGATCCAATGTCTACTTGTTCGAATAAGGCAAATGTGAGGGTCACAGTAATTGACTTAATTTGTGACGAACCTTACATTTTTATTCCGAATGCCTTTACCCCAAACGACGATTTAAAAAACGACAAATTTTTTATCAAGGGTGAAGTGTTCGACAAATTTAATCTAATGATCTATGATAGATGGGGAGAAAAAGTTTTTGAAACCGAGGATAAAAATAAAGGATGGGATGGGTATTTTAAAGGCATGAAAGCTGATCCGGGCGTATTTGTATATTATGTAGAAGGAACATGCTTAGATCAGCAGAAATATAAGAAAAAGGGAAATATAACCTTGATCAGATAATCACCTAATCGTCATTAATATTAGTTTCCAAGACAAATGAGTAGATTACAAGCCATTAAATATTTGTGGGCATGAAGTTGAAAAATAGTTTTGTAATCGTTTGCTTGCTTATCTTTGAAATAACCAATGCTCAAGACATTCACTTTTCGCAGTTTTTACATTCTCCGTTAAACCTTAACCCGGCTACGACTGGAGATTTTGATGGAGGATTTCGTTTTGTTGGTAATGGAAGACGGCAATGGAGTTCTATCACGGTCCCCTATCAGACATACGCGTTCTCTACCGATGCACATGACTTTGCTCGCCTCAAAAATGTAGGTGCTGGGATTTCCCTTTTTCACGACAATGCAGGGGACTCCAGGCTTAATACAAACCAGCTTAATCTAAGCGCCTCCTATAACGTCATTTTGACCTCCACCCAATCAATAAGGGTAGGAATACAGTCTGGAATTACACAAAGAAAAATCAATAATGACAGGCTCACATTTGATAATCAATTTCAGGACGAACGCTATAATCCGGGTATTAATCCCAATGAAAGCCTCGAGAACTTAGGAAGAACGTACGCCAATCTAAACGCGGGTTTCGTGTACAACGTGACCCCTATAGGGAAACCATCCTTATCCGTAGGACTTAGTTTTTTCAATATCAACAAACCCAAGCAATCATACTTTGACCAAAATGCAATACGGCTTGATAGGCGTCTAAATTTTCATGCCTCTAGTGTTATCGCGACAGGGAAAAGGACAGATCTGATGCCTGCTTTTCTTTTTATGAAACAAGGGACCTTTCATGAGTTTAACATTGGCACTTCCTTACGGTACAATCTTTCCAAAAAAGATGGTCCTTACAGGGCTATCTCAGGGGGAATATATACTAGATTAGCTGATGCTGCATTATTAACTGGAGGCATGTATATCAATAAATTGTTCGTGGGTGTCAGTTATGACATCAACTACAGTGATCTTACTCCAGCGAGCAATGCTAGAGGCGGCTTGGAATTTGCCGTTATCTATATTATCGCCCCGCCTGTAAAAAGATTGAAATATAAATATTGTCCTGATTTTATTTAAGCCCGGAAGCTGAATGTTCCAAAGACCTCATATAACGTATAACGTAAGGAGCCTAGGGCTTAGGTTGCTCATATTTCTTTCCTTTTTTTGTGCGGAGAAAACCATTTCCCAAACAGTCATTCAATGGAAAAGGCATGCTGATCTATCTTTTAAAGAGAGAGATTATTATGGAGCAGCCATCTATTATCGCAAAGCGATGCTGATAGATTCTTCCAACTTAGAAATCGTACATGGTTATGCTGAATCGCTGAGACTTTATAACGATTATATTCTTGCCGAAAAGTACTACAAGTACGTTTATACCAGAGACAATAAAAAGGTTTATCCTGAGACTCTTTTTTGGTGGGCGAGTATGCAGAAGTACAATGCAAAGTACGAGGAAGCAAGAAAGAACTTTATAAGGTTCTCAGGCTTCTATAAAAACAAAGAATCCTTTTATTATAAAAAAGCAATACAAGAAAGCAAGTCATGTGAGTTTGCTCAGTTTTTAATGAAGGATACCTTGCCGGTGCACGTTTACAATGCCGGCAATAAAATCAATACAACCAACGCAGAGTTTGCCCCGATATTTATCACGGATACCAACATCCTCTTCTCCTCCCCTAGAACCGAGAAAATCGTCAAGTATAAGCCTCGCAAAGAACCTAGTTATTTCATAAGGGTATTTAAGGCTGCAAAGAAAGATACAGTTTGGACATTTATCAGCCCCGCTGACACCGTACTTTCCGTTGAAGAAATGCATGCAGCGAACGGTACCTTTAGCCTCGATAGAAAAGCTTTTTACTTCTCAGTATGTGATGTTGATATGATATGTGATATTTATTCCTCCACCATCGACACTACAGGTTGGAAGCCTGCTGTAAAGCTTGGTCCGAATATAAATATGCACGGCTATACTACCACGCAGCCTCAAATTTCTAAGGGACCTGCCGGGGAGGAAGTGTTGTATTTTGTTTCCAATAAACCGGGGGGATTCGGGGGCCTTGATATTTGGTACGCCAATAGAACAGGGAATGACTTTACAACCGCTGTAAACATAGGGCCTAAGGTCAATACAATCGATGATGAAATTTCACCCTGGTACGATACAATTCAAAAAGCATTCTATTTTAGTTCAGGCTGGCACTATGGCTTAGGTGGATATGATATTTTCAAAAGTGAGGGTGCTATTGGCACCTTTAAAGAGCCTGAAAATATTGGTTATCCAATCAATTCAAGCGTGAATGATTTCTACTATACCTTATCTCCCGGAAGGAAAACGGCTTTACTATCTTCTAACCGTAAAGGATCTATCACCGCCAAAAGCGAAACATGCTGCAACGATTTATGGTATCTAAACTTACCAGAACAGCCGAAGGCAGATACTATAGTCTTAACGAAGCTTGAGGATCTCAACAAATATTTCCCCGTCACCCTTTATTTTAATAACGATGAACCTAATCCCAAGTCCTTGGATACAACAACGACTTTGGACTATCTAGAAACGTTCGAAGGATACACAGGCTTTACTCAAAAATATATCGATGAATATACGCAAGGCTTAGAAGGACTTGCTAAGGACAGTGCTACTGAAATAATCAATGACTTTTTTGAAAATAAGGTTGATAAGGGAGCCGAAGATTTGGAGATCTTTGCGTCATTACTCCTGCAACATCTCAATAGAGGACAAAGAGTAGAGCTTACTGTGAAAGGTTATGCAAGTCCTTTGGCTCAGTCTGACTACAACGTCAATTTGACCCAAAGGAGAATTTCAAGTTTCATAAATTACTTTAGGCGATACAAAAATGGGGTGTATCTTCCCTACTTAGCAGATAGCGCTTCTAACAAAGGGTTTCTTAAAATTAACCGTGTTCCATTTGGAGAATACAAGGCTTTACAACAAGTGAATGACAGCTATGATGAGCAAAAACACTCAGTTTATAGCATCGCCGCAGCGTTGGAGCGAAAGATAGAAATCGTAAAGGTGACTCTTGCGCATAAGGATAGTATCTCTGCTGAGATAGACTTCCACAAGGAGGTTTACAATTTTGGAAAGGTTAAAAAAGGGGAGAAACTGGAAACTTCGTTTTATTTCAGAAACACTGGAAATAGCCCTTTAATGATCAGCGCTGTCAGGGATTCTTGCCATTGCCTGACATATAATTGGCCAAGTGAAATCATCCAGCAAAAAGGTAAAGGAAAAATCGATGTAATTTGGGACACGAAAAACCTGAAGGGAAAGCAATCTATCACTATTTACGTAGGCAGTAACGCAGCACATGCCCATAAAGAATTGACCTTGACAGCCGAATTAGAGTGATTTTAGATCGGATAGATCAAACAAGTCCAGAGAAGCCAGAACGAGTCCATTGATGAAGAATGCTTCTATGAAGGAAGTTGAAAAACAACTTCACGCAGAGAGCGCAAAG
>DASVUU010000735.1:0-2828 GCA_036386935.1 Cytophagaceae bacterium
AAAAGAAGATAGAAGCTTACTAGAACCAGGCTCATTACATCGTGTATCCTATCTTCGAATAGCATCTACAGTCAAATTCAATTAGGAAACTTACCCGTGGAATGTTCCCTAAAAAACTATTACGTCGCTCTATAATTGTAAGGCAAGGCCTTGCGAGCTTATACGCAAAAAGAAGGCCTCTACGGCCTTACATTTATTAAGAGAGCTGGATAAACCCTATTCTCTCTCCAACAAATATACCCTTCTCATCAAAACTCAATCTAACGGCAGTCAAGCAATGACACCTACCGTAGGTAGACCAAAACAAAAAAGAGGTCTTGAAATAGGGCGCACCAAGTAGATCTAAATGACCCCCACCCTTGTTTTCTCTACAAATTAGCTACTAAACAGGGTAATTTGCATTGACCACCGGGAGACAGCTGAGCAAAATTCAGATTGATTTTGGACTATACTAAGCTGCTGCGGATGCTAGCAGAACACCTATACCCAAATGACGCGAAGGCGTGAGCCTTACCGTTAGGTAAAATCTAGAGCACTTTCATTTCATCACCTGGTTTATAAGGCACATAGTAAATCCAGAATTGCAGCATTTCATCTGTTGTCCTATAACTTTCCTTGATTAGTTTTGGTGGGTTGAACGGATTTTGAGGATTATCACTGCTGTTGTCATACCATGCCTTCGCATATATTGTTGACCCGGCAGGGATCTTTAACATACTCTTAAATGTATAAACACGTTGCCACTTAAAATCCCATTTGTCGATCTTTATAAGCTTAATGGTATCCTTTTGAGGCGTAACGGCATAAGCCAGAAACTTTTTGCCAATTAGATGCATATGTGGCTGCACGCTCAATAACGAAATGTCCTTGGGCGTCAAATATTGAGTTGTAAATTCCTTCTTCTCATTGGGTTGAATTAATAGCTGAGGGGTAACTTTGAATTTAGGAGTACCTATTGGCAATACCGTGATCGGTCGCTCCGGTTTCTTCTTGCAGAAATAGATGTTGAAATAAGATTGATCAGTCTCTGGTTTGGATGTGCCACCATAGTGGATTTGGTCAATAAGAATTACCCCCTTTTTCGCCATCCTAAATGTTTGAGCGATCCCCTCTGGATACCTTCTTGGAACAGCACCTGGAAAATAATCACTTATTGCGAAGCTAGCATCAGCTGGCTTTCCATTTGACTTAAATAGATTAAATAAATGATATACTTCTCGGACAGATTTTACTGAATCATTGTTATAAAAGTATTGCCCTTTGTTTAAGTCCGAGTCTGGGCTCAAATTATAATTATATGCATCCATGTGATGGACTCTCTTGATGTTGCCCGGTACAAATTCACAAAGGCATACATTTGTATCTTTCTTTAACTCATAAGGAATTCTAATAATCATAAATCGTTCCTTATTATCACCCTTTATTGTGTATGCATCCTTCATCCTTAAAACTAAATCAGGCTTTGGTTTTTTGCCATTCAGGGTTGGAGCAATTTTCAAGGTATCACCACCTTTGACCATCCCTTGATCAACCCATTGTTTTATCAACGATATTTCTTTGCTAGTTAAGCCTCTCTTATCTAAAAATTCCCTATAGTGGTTGTCAGGGTGCCAAGGTGGCATATATCGGGTTTCCGTTACATGCTTGATCATCTTTCCGCGTTTAGCAACATCTCCATAACTAAGAAGTGGAAAGGGACCTGGGCCTTTATTATTGTGACAAGGGGAACAGTTCTTAAAAATGATTGGAGCTATATGCTTGTTAAATACAACTTCTTGAGAATAGCCCCATTGAATCAAGCCAAAAAATATGGCTATTTTACAAAGAATCAGTTTTGAATTATACATCCTATAGCAATAGTATTTTTATAAATGATTTTATTATGTTTTACAAGCGACCGCAAATTTTCTGTAAGATAATTCTCAGTTATAACACGTCGCTTATTTCCCAGAGAAACCACCCAATTGTCTATTGCACCAGAATAAACTATTTGGCCATTCCTGTCTAATAGGACTACTTGAGGAGTAACGCTCGCTTGATATTTTCTAGAGATCGAATAGCTTGAATCAACAATAGTCTTTAAAGAAAGTTGAAAAGTCTTGTAATAGCTGTCGATGGAATCTTTAATTATGTCCTGTGAGAAGACTCCAGAAAACTCAAAGCCATATCTACTATATTCGTCTACGGTTTTTTTGATCGTTAAACTGTAAGACTGACACAAGGGACACTCAGGTGACAAAAAAAACAGAACTCTCCATTTTTGGAAATCCTGCCCAAATGATTCATAGTTAATTGAAAGCAATAATATAAAAAATACAAGTTTGGTTACTAGATTTTTTAAAAACATTTTTAAAGATAATACAAATTTTAAAAATTAGCCTTTTTCAAGCAATTTCTATTGATCCACAGTTATCATCAAGATTGATTCCTGCTTAAATTCCCTTAAAGATTGCGCACTGTACAATCAAAAACAATTGAATGCAAGATAATTAATATTCAAATTAAATAGTACATTTGGTGCTTTACATCTAAACTAAAGTAACATGAAAAACATCTATTCTAGACTCGCTATTGCTCTATTTAGTTTAACTTTTTCAACTATCCTTAATGCTCAAACTGTTGGAATCTCCACTTCAGGAACCTCTAGTGTCGGAAATGTATTACATACAGGAAATATGGGTGTAGCCACTACCACATTAGCACCAAATACGAAGTTCCAAATCTCGAATTATTTAACCTTTGGGGGAAGCGGGAACGAAATCTATTTCAACGCATACAGGAATGGACCATCCAGCTATGCCATGGTAAACGGTCAATCAGGCTACCTA
>DASVUU010000736.1:0-20637 GCA_036386935.1 Cytophagaceae bacterium
TAAACCGACGTACAGAAATTCTAATTTTAAAAAGTAAGTAATAAATAGGAGATTATCACGAGTAATGGCCGGCAATGTTTTGATATATCTTCATTCCTTCTAGAATAGAACTATTAAATCCTTCCATGGACGAGTCAGAGATATCTAGGTCTATAGTATTCTCCTGCAAAAACTTTATGAATACCCCAATCTGAAATTCAAAGGGTAGATTAAAAAAAGCCGAGGGCTCTACTTGTGGTAGTTTATAATTTTCTTTAAGAAAATTTTCAAAATCTATAGCAAAGGCAGGTGAAACTTTTATTAGATCCTCGTTCGTCATATTAAAAAGATTCTTAACAGAAATGGCTAAACTATTCTGTCTTTACAATGCGGACAATATCGATATCCTCTTTTCGCCTCACCGTAAGAAAATATATACCAGGATGGAGTTTAGACAAATCAATTTTATGCAGCTCTTTGAGCTCGATGGATTCCTCTAAAATAGTATTGCCTATCATATCATGTACTTTGTAGGACGTGACTGGCCTTCCAGGACTCGCAATTTCTACAGAGCTATTAGTAGGATTAGGAGAGATCTGTAATCCATCAGTGGCGTGGGCAGAAAATACTTCTGTTGAGATATCGCCTTCAAAAACTAAGAAATCTGTAAAAATTCCGTCCTCAGCAGTCGTAAGTATGCAAGTATAGGTTTCCCCTTCTTTCTTCCTTCTATCAAATTGCTTCTCTGGCTTAACGCCTTTCTCTAACGTTTCTTTATCGTAAAGCTTTTCTATCAAATTTCCTTTGCTATCAAAAATCTCAAGTGTAACAATGTCTTTCTTTTTTAGCTTCAGCTTAAATTTAGTGAACGCCTTAGCCGGATTTGGATTAATGATGAGCTCCGCATTTCTCTCTCTAGGAACTTTGGTTTGTGCCAAGGAAAAAATAGAATATAGCAGCATCGATGCCGAAAAAAAAGTTGTAAGTGCAATTGTAAATCTCATCTTAAAAAAAGTTATGATAGGTGCTGGCTATTACTGGATTAGAACTAAACCGTCCTTTAAAGCAAAAGGTTTAAAGTATCAAAGTTATAGAGACTTTACTAAAAATTCATCTGCCCATACCGTCTGTTTATCGAAAAATACATATCTTTTCTTGAAATATTGAAATGGATGAGCTTCGGACAATAGTTAATTTTGATATCAATTTATAATCAACTGCAGGAATAAAAATGGTCTTTCATGTGATAATAAAACCGGGCAGCAGGAAAGAAGAATTAGTCGAAGGCGAGGCGGGGCAATTAATTATAAAAGTAAAGGCTCTACCTATTGATGGAAAAGCCAACGCGGCGGTGATAGAATTTCTATCAACAATATTTAAAATTTCGAAATCGCGGATAATTATTGTGTCTGGCGAAAATTCCAAATATAAAAAGATAGTCGTAGACATCGAGGAAGACATCGGCTCCACTCTTTTAAGAAAGAAAATGCTGGAATAGCCTCATATATTTTTAGATCATAGTTGGCTTCCAAGTGTCAAAAATCTATTTTAGCATTTTCCATATTCAAATACCAATGAGATTTATACTATTTGTCTTTCTTATATCTTATAGCACAATGATAATAGCCCAGGAAGCTGCGTTGACTAGTGATGGAGGGTTTTATCGAAGTGAAGCTAATCCTTATTATTGGAAAAATAAAAAGCCATATGAGGGGTATTGGCAGCAGGACGTTCAATACAATATAAAGGCGTCTATCGACGATGAGCTGGACATCATCTCAGGAGATTTTTACAAACTAACTTATTGGAACAACTCCCCTCACCAGATCACGGAATTATATTTTCACCTTCATCAAAACGCCTTTCAACCTAACTCCCATTATCACGACTTGAATAAAAACAACAAGGTGCCGGTCAAATTTGGCAACTATGAAAAGCAAGGGCTTGGAACCACAGTAGAAAAGCTTAGAGTAAATGGCGATAGCGTGGCGACTGTACTTGATAACACCATATTGAAAGTGATACTCAATAAACCCTTGAAATCGGGAGAGTCGCTGGAGGTAACGATGAAGTTCAAAACTTACTACGATACAGGCAGTATGCGCCGAAGGATGAAGAAAATTGAAACTTCGGGGACGAAACACTTCGATGGCGTGCAGTGGTATCCGGCGTTGGCTGTGTATGACCGAAAATTTGGGTGGGAAACGGAGCAGGATCTAGACAAAGAATATTACGGAGATTTTGGGTCCTTCGATGTGCAGCTGACATTCCCTCAAGAGTATATTGTAGAGGCGACGGGAGACCTACAAAACAGAACAGAAGTGATGCCAGACTCACTTAGAAAAAAGCTTGACATAAGCAACTTCGTGAAGAAATCACCCACAGAACCTTCTACGATTATCATCCCCAAAGAAAAAGGAAAAACGAAAACCTGGGTCTTCCATGCAGACAACGTCCACAACTTTGCATTCACTGCCGATCCTTTATATAGGATCTCTGAAATCGAGTGGAGAGGTGTAAGAGTGATCGCATTGGCGCAAGAACCCCATGCCGCAGGCTGGGTGCAATCTGCTTTGTTTACAATGAACGTTATAAAGGTATATTCTGATGACTTTGGGATGTATGCATGGCCTAAGATAATCGTTGCCGATGCTAAAGACGGGATGGAATACCCTATGCTTACTTTAGATGGCGGCACCTATCCTCAACATCAGAGTCTGCTGGCCCATGAAGTAGGACACATGTGGTTTTATGGAATGCTAGGGAACAATGAAACCTATCGAGCCTATCTCGACGAAGGATTCACCCAGTTTCTAACGGTATGGAGTATGGATAGGCTAGTGGGACCAGTGAGGGCAAGAATGGCTAAAAATAAATTTATGAGCAAGCATCTTGACTCATCTGATACGCGCTACGAGAACCTTTACTATCCCTATATAAATCATGTAATAGAAGGCTATGATGAACCATTAAATACACATTCGTCAGGCTTCAACGGTGGTATCCGACATGGTGGTAGCTACGGGCTGGTCTATTATAAAACTGGCGTAATGTTGTATAACCTTATTTATGTACTTGGGGAAGAACTATTCTTGAAGGCCATGCAGCACTACGTGGAGAAATGGAAGTTTGCTCACCCCTACCCTGAAGATTTCCGAGACGCAATTATAGAATATACCCATGCAGATCTCAATTGGTTCTTTGACCAATGGCTTGAAACGACGAAATATATTGATTACTCTATACAAAGCGTAAAAAAGCTAGACCCTGCAAAAGTCTCAGGTCAAAATGATGTCCATGAAATTACCTTCAAGAGAATTGGCAGAATGCAAATGCCTATTGACTTTACGGTAAAGACAGAAGATGGCAAGTCCTACAACTATCATATCCCAAATACCTGGTTTGTAAAAAAAACCAACGCTACGGTTCTGCCTATGTGGTATGGCTGGGACCTCTTGCATCCTGAGTACTATGCTCGGATTTCAGTACCAGGAAAAATAAAGTCTGTTGTTATTGATCCACAACGTCTGATGGCTGACATTGATTTAACCAACAACGTAAAAGGCGATGGTGGAATATCCAAGTGGGAAATAGATCACAGAATCCCCAACTTAACAACATGGCATCAGCAAAAGAACTATTACAGACCTGATCTCTGGTACAATAGTTTGGACGGTGTGCAAATTGGGGCACATGCAGAGGGCAGCTATCAAAATAAGTTTTCCTATTTCACCACAGCTTGGTTTAACACTGGCGCGCTTCAATCTGGCGAACTAAAAGGATTGAAGCACCAATGGTTTGCCTTTGCCTTCAACGACAAATTTAGCCTAAACAAGATCTCTCGAAATACCAGTTTAACAGATGCATTTTCCTACAATGCTGGTATAATAAATACCTCTTTAGGGCTGGAAAAAATATTTAGGAAGCAAGATCAAAGGAATCCAAGGTATTCTAAGATTTTCTTGCAAGCCAAATATTTAATTACAGAAAAATACTACCGTGATTACCTTCTTTATCCCAATGAATGGGGACGCGGCATGTCGTCTGATCCGGTTGGTTTAATAAACGGAAGTTTAAATTTTGGGTATTTTAAAAACTATGTTTATAACTCCAATACCGGCGAATTTACAATCTCTGCAAGGGTTCCAGCTATCAAATCCGACTTTAACTACTCCTGGTTGAATTTAAATTCTCTAAACAGAATTAACTATAAAAAATTTGAAATCAAATCGAGGGTGTTTGGTCAAATTGGCTTCGGCACTTTTGCGAAAGAGTCCGCCTTATATCTTGCAGGTGCAAACCCAGAACAGCTTATCGAAAATAAATACACTAGAGCCAGGGCTTTTGTACCAAACGAATGGCAAGGCTACGAAACATCCGTGAATCACTTTCACCATGGCGGAGGATTAAATCTTCGGGGATATGCGGGCTATCTGGCATTAGATAGAGTGAATGGTACCGAAATTCCTGCCTTCAGCTATGCAGGCAATTCAGGAGCGGCTTGGAATGTCGAAATCGATTTCGATAAATACGTAAAAATTCCTGCCAAAGGAATTACCAAAAATCTAAAACTAGACACATATTTATTCAGCGACTTGGGGATCATAAACTATAAAGTCAACGGGAAAAATCAATGGGGCTCTTTGAGAATGGATGCAGGACTAGGTTCCTCCCTCTCAATAAAGTTTTCTCCCTACAATGTAAACCCGCTTGTAATAAGATTTGATCTACCACTCTTTTTAAATACTCCACCGGCAGGCAGCGAGTACTTAGACCTCCGGTATGTAATTGGGATTAATAGGGCCTTTTAAGGTCAGTTAAATTCAAAAAATATCGATCAACGTGCATATGAAATAATAGAATCAAGCTTTCTGAGTTATGTGAGGTGAACATTGTAGATCTGTAGTGGTTGAGCCATGGTCACGAAACCAACTTTAGTACTCTAATCCGTATATCCTTTCTTGAATAGCCTGCGTCTTTAATGATATATAGATCGATTTCATTAGTATTTATTTTTTTCACACTAGTAGGATCATGCTATTGCCAACAGTATAAGGTTGAAGGTCACCTAAAAGACGCAAATACGGGCGATCCCTTAATCGGCACAGTCATATCGGTTCCAGCGAAAAATATAGGGGTAGCCGCAGATGAGAAGGGATATTTTTCCCTTTCATTGGCAAAAGACTCAGTTACTTTTGTTTTCGAGTCTCTTGGTTATTCCACACAAAAGAAGACGATTTTTTTAGACAGAGACTATGTAATTAACCTTGCCATGGCTCCGTCAGATGAGCAATTGGAAGAAGTAGTAATAAAGAAAAGCACTACTTCTCAAACGTTAGAAAACACTCAGATGAGCGTCGCTACGGTCGACAGTAAGGATGCTAAGCTAATCCCCGTATTTTTTGGAGAGGTAGACCTTTTAAAAACCCTACAACTAAAGCCTGGCATTCAATCTGGAAGCGAAGGAAGTCCTGGCCTATACGTTAGGGGCGGCGGGCCTGACCAAAATTTAGTACTTATGGACGAGGCAGTCGTTTACAACGCATCTCACTTATTTGGCTTTTTTAGCCTATTCAATCCTGATGCGGTAAGTCATATAGACTTGTACAAAGGCAATTTCCCTTCGCAATACTCCGGCAGACTTTCATCAGTTGTAGATGTAAAACTAACCGAAGGCAACAAAGAGAAGCTAACTCTTAAAGGTGGTATAGGATTGATCGCCTCCCGACTCTCTTTGGAAGGACCTATCAGGAAAAAAAAATCATCCTTTATTATTTCCGGCAGGCGTACCTACATGGACCTCTACACTCCTACTATCAATAGATTAAATGAAAAAAAGCCAAATTTCGATCCAATCCCGGGCTATTACTTCTACGATATAAATGCCAAAGTTTCATTCGATCTCGGCCCCAAAGATAAGTTGTTCTCCAGCGGATATTTTGGACGAGACGCAATGGACTTATCAAATAGAAATTTCAGCTTTAAATTAAATTGGGGAAACATCACTTCATCCACACAATGGCAACACATCTTTAATGAAAAGCTCAGCGCCCGTACTTACCTTCTTTTTTCTCAATACCAGTACAACAGCGAGAATAAATTCCGAACCTTGCTTTACCGATTACAGTCAAAAATCAATGACTATACTGCAAAGACAGACTTCACCTATTTCGCGAATGACAAGCACCTTGTAAAATTTGGCACTAGCTTCACCTATCATTACTTCAATATTGGAAAAGCCAGGTCTACCAACGATGGCAATGAAATATTTGGATCCGGAAATGAAATGCAAGCGGGCGAAATGGGTCTGTATATTTCAGATGAGCTCACCCTTACTCCTAGGTGGAGTTTTAATAACGGTCTTAGATTAAGTGGTTTCGTAAATGAGGGAAAATTCTTTCATGGGTTGGAGCCAAGGGTATCTTCTAGATTTCTGGTAAACGAAAATTTTTCGATCAAAGGAAGTTTTTCACGAATGTACCAATACTTGCATCTGGCTTCTAACAGCGGCGCCTCTTTGCCTAATGATATCTGGTATCCTGCCAATAATTCTGTCAAGCCTCAGCGCTCTGACCAGGTTGCAGGAGGTTTTAACTTCTATTTATTCAACAAAAAATTCATGTTGTCGAACGAGGTTTACTACAAATGGATGAAAAATCAAATTGACATAAAAGAAGGAGCCAATATTCTCGATCTTCCTGATATAGATGAGGGATTTGCAGTTGGGAAAGGTTGGGCTTATGGAGACGAAATATTTCTAGAAAAGAAAGAAGGAAAGACCACGGGATGGGTAGGATATACACTTTCCTGGACATGGAAAAAGTTTGCAGAAATAAACGATGGAAATACCTATCCATCTAGGTATGACAGAAGGCATAACGTTTCTGTGGTGGTGATGCATAAACTTTCAAAAAGACTGATCCTTTCGGGCAGCTGGGTGTTTTCATCAGGGAATGCAATTACTTTACCTCAAGCACGATTCGTTTTCCAAGATGTGAGAGGAATAGGACCCTCAATTGGACAAGAATTTTTACCAAGAAACAGCTACCGAATGCCTTCCTACCACAGAATGGATTTGGGCCTAGTGTGGAAACTCAACCCAAAGCGCGGTGAATCTGACCTGACCTTTAGCCTTTATAACGTTTATAACAGGCGCAACCCCTACCTTATTTCTTTTGAAGAGGTAAAAGATCCCTCGGGGAAATTTGTGGAGCGCTATAAAGCGAAGCAGGTTTCTTTATTCCCGGTGATACCATCCATCACTTACAACTTTAAATTTTAAGCTATGAGGAGGAAGACATTATTAAAATCTATTCATGCCATCCCCTACTTATTTTTATTCCTCCTAATTTCGTGTGACAGAGGCAAGGAAATAGAAATCCCGCTGCCTGACTACGAAAATCAACTTGTGGTAGAATGCTACCTGGAACCGGGAACGCCTATGAGAATGCTTCTAACGGAAAGCGTAAGCTTTTTTGCATCACCACAAGTACCTTTAGTCAAAGATGCTTTGGTAACTATAACACACAATGGCATTGTAGACACGCTTAGTTATTTGGGTTTGTTGAGAGATGCGGACACGACCAAAATATATAATTACGCCAAAATTTCTAAAAACGTCGAGTTTGATTATACCAGCGAATATTCATTGTACATCAAAACACCGGATGGACGTGAAGTCACTGGGAAATGCATCATTCCAAAACCTGTTCTAATAGATAGTGTCGATATCAGCTATGAACCTGATGATACACTGGGAAGTGCATTGGTCACCTTTACTGACCCGCCAGGAGATGATTATTATAGATTTATACTCTACAGAGATACTCTAATTTCAGTACAGGACGTCCTTTTCGATGAGAATCTAACCCGCTCCACTCCTTTTGTTATCAAGGCTGGGGAAAAGTTTTACATAAGGACTCGTAGAAACTTTAATATCAAGGAGAACGACACTCACATTCTGGCGCTCATACATATGGACAAGGCTTACTTTGATTATGTGCGGTCTATCAAGGACTCTAGAGAGCTGAATGGAAATCCATTTGCCCAAGCCTCGAAGGTAAAATCAAATGTAACGGGTGGGCTTGGTATCTTTGCCGGAGTATCCTATGACGCCAAGCTTAGACTGCCAAAATAACTAAGCTGTTGGAAATACTTCGAGAGCAGTGTTGAGTGCAATACTGAACTTCCCTTTGTCAATTCCTAGCTCTAAACCCTGCGCTTCCAAAAATCCTAGTATCGTTTCTGTGGCAATATTGCCTGTTAACTCTTCCTTAGCCATGGGGCATCCACCAAAGCCTTTAATAGCTCCATCAAACCTCTTGCAGCCGGCCTTATATGCTGCTTCTATCTTAGCTATGGCAGTTTCAGCGGTAGAATGTAGATGGGCTCCAAACTCTATATGGGGAAATCCTTCGATCAGTGGTGGAAAGATTTTTGAAATCAGCTCTGGGGTAGCTACCCCAATTGTGTCAGACAAAGAGATTGTCGTGATTCCTAGTTCATCAAGCTTTTGGACAAAGCTTAACAAGAGCTTTTCATCGTAGGGGTCAGCATAAGGGTTTCCAAAGGCCATAGAGAGGTAAACCACCAATTCCCTTTCTTTATTACTGCAAAGTTCGTGTATATCCCTTACCACCCCTAAAGCTTCAGTAATTGTCTTATTTGTATTGTTTTTCTGGAATGTTTCGGAAATCGAAAGAGGAAAACCTAGGTAAGATATCTCTGGGTGCTCAAGTGCTTCTTCCGCCCCCCTCTTATTTGCTACGATGGCTAAAAGCTTAGAGCTTGTATCAGATAAGTCAAGCCCCTCAAGGACAGCCCTTGTGTCTCTCATCTGAGGGATAGCGACAGGGGAAACGAAGCTACCAAAATCTATTGCATAGAATCCAGCTTTCAGCAGGGTATTAAGATAGAAAATCTTTGTTTCCGTGTGTATGAATTCGGTGATGCCCTGCATCGCATCTCGCGGGCATTCTATTATTTTTATTCCACTTATTGCTGAAGTCATATAAATAGAATTTACTAGGATTATCCCCGAATTCGAATTTTAAAATAAGGCAGTAGCGATCTGTCGGACAGCTTGGGACTTGCCCATGGAGTAGTAATGCAAACATGGCACTCCGAATTTTATCAATTCTTTAGATTGCTCGATGCTCCATTCTATCCCGACCTGTCTCACTTCCTCTGCACTCTTGCACTTTTCAACCGCATCTGACAATGCTTCTGGAATATCAATATGGAAGATACTTGGCAATACTGTTGTTTGTCTTTCCGTCGTGATAGGCTTTAAGCCTGGAATAATTGGAACATTGATTCCTTCTTCTCTACATTTTTTAACAAAGTCAAAAAATTTCTGATTGTCGAAAAACATTTGAGTGATGACATAGTCAGCTCCCAACTCCACCTTGTGTTTTAAGTATTTTAAGTCTGTCTTTAAGTTTGGTGCTTCGAAATGTTTTTCAGGGTATCCTGCCACTCCTATGCAGAAGTCGGTCGCCACTGCATTTTGAAGGTCTTCATCCAGATAGACGCCGTTGTTCATGTCTTGAACCTGCTTGATCAATTCAGAGGCATACCGATGTCCATCTGGGTCGGCAATGAAACTACCTTCCGACTTTATATGGTCACCTCTCAGGGCCAACACATTGTCGATTCCTAGAAATTTAAGATCAATCAACGCATCTTCTGTTTCTTGTCTGTTGAATCCACCGCAGATGATATGAGGTACAGCATCAACTTTGAACCTATTGATGATCGCCGCACAAATACCTACAGTTCCAGGTCGCTTTCTGATGGTTCTCTTTTCCAATAGGCCATTTTCACGATTTTTATAAATATATTCTTCGCGATGGTAGGTGACGTTTATGAATGGTGGATTGAACTCCATAAGAGGCTCAATGCCTGCAAACAGTGATTTTATATCCTCGCCTTTCAACGGAGGTAAAATTTCAAAAGAAAATAATGTACTCTTGGCGTTTTTTATGTGTTCTGTAATTTTCACTTAAAGTTCTGGAGTCGAGTGTTGAAATTTGTGATTCACGATTTGGGATCGCCAAAACAAACGGGGTTTTGGCGGAATTATCCTCCATGCAAAATACCTCAAATTTTAAATAATAAACAACATTGATTGAATCACAAATTCTCGATGGAGGGTGCATGAAGGATAGCAATGGGAACCCCGCAGTACCGCTTTTCGCGGGACGAGGAGTTGGAGTGAATAGCCTGTACCGAAGGGCATGCCCAAATTCTTTATTTGTTTATATTTTAATCAAACGTGTATTCTTTTACCTAAATCCATCGTATTTTGTGAAAACAAATGCTAGATATTTCTTTTAAATAAATAATTCGTAACCGATGGCTGCAGCGATCACACTATCTCCTAGAGAAAAGGCATTACAGATAAATTTAGATCACAGGACCTATGGGTCGCTTGCTGAAATTGGTGCGGGCCAGGAGGTATCAGCACTATTTTTTAAGGCCGGCGCGGCATCAGGCACGATAGCCAAAACGATCTCTGCCTATGACATGACGTTCAGTGATGCCATATATGGCCCCGAGGAATCTGGACGGTACGTGTGCGAGTCACGGTTGATGAAGATGCTCAACAAAGAGTATGTGTTGCTAGAAAAAAGGTTAAAAGGTGTGAGGCATCCAGAAACGTTGTTTTTTGCGTTTGCAAATACCGTTGTAGCACTGAATTATAAAAAAAGCAATGAAAGCCATGGCTGGATTGGCATGAGATTTCAACTGTCGCCTAATAAGGAGCCAAACGACGTAGTGATCCACGTAAGAATGCTGGACAACAGCAATCTTGCTCAACAGCAGGCAGTCGGCATCATTGGGATAAACCTTATATACGGATGCTTTTTTTACTACGAAAATCCTGAACTTCTCTTAAACTCGCTAATCGACTACCTCGGCACGGACCGTATAGAAATCGATATGATGAGGTTTACCGGCCCAGATTTCAAACATATAGACAATAGACTCATAAGCTTACAACTTGTGAAAAATGGGCTTACGAAGGCTGCGCTCTTTAATCCTAAGGGACAGGTCCTGCAACCGTCAGAAGCTTTTTACAAAAAAAATATCCTAATATTAAGAGGAAGATTTAGACCCTGCACTTATGTGAACCAAGACATGCTAAGTACCGGCTACGCCCAGTTTAGCAAGGACAAAAATGTCAATCCTGACAACATCATTACCATCTCCGAGCTTACCCTTACGAGTCTTCAAAGCGAAGGAGACATCAACGAAAAGGATTTTCTTGACAGGGTGGAGATCCTATGCTCCTTGGGACATACCGTTCTAATCTCCAATTACCTACGTTACTATCGCCTTATTTCCTACCTAGCCGGCTTCACGAAGCACAGAATTGGAATTATCCTAGGCATACTTAGCCTCTCGGACATCTTCAATGAACAATACTATACCGACCTCAAGGGAGGCATACTAGAGGCCTTCGCCACGTTGTTTAGCCGGAATGTAAAACTTTACGTCTACCCCGCGAAAGAGGCTCGCACAGGAAATATTGTCACCTGTACAAATTTCAGACTTCCCGAGAACCTATTTCACTTATATAAATACCTGCTTTCCAACGACAAACTCGAGGATGTGGTTAATTACAATGCAGCTTATCTGAATATCATTTCCGACGACGTTCTTAAAATGATAAAGGAGGGTGAAGAAGGTTGGGAAACCCAAGTGCCAAGGGAAGTTTCCGAAGCGATCAAAGGGAAGAAATTGTTTGGTTACGCAAGCAACGACGATCTGTAAAGAGGAATCATGTATATTTATTCTTGGGGGTGTCTCGCCCCATGCGAGACCGGGCTTTACGTTTGTACTCCTCGTCTCGCGAAAAGCGAGTCTCCGGGGTACCACTTCAATCCCTCACCCAATATCATTGAAGTCAGCCCTATTTTTAGTCGAATATTCCTTGAGATGACTAAAAAATAAAAACAAAAGTGTTATTATCGGATTATCATAAGGTATAACCATTTATCAAATACTAAACTCAACAATATGAATAACCAAGGTAAAATATTCTTAGGCTTTCTAGCCGGAGCAGCTGTAGGGGCCATAGCAGGCATACTTTTAGCACCAGAAACTGGCGAAATAACAAGACAAAATTTGTCTGATGCGTCTTTAAAATTTAAAGAAGATATCAATAACCAAGTACAAAAAGGAATTGAAAAAATAAATTCTTTGAGAGAATCAGCATTTTCTTTAGTCAACAGTTACGGAGAAGAGGCGAATGGATCTGCAAATAACAATATCAATAACGGACCGCAGAACTTTTAATTGAATTATTTTAATAGCTTAAAAAGGTCGCTCAGGCGGCCTTTTTTTATGCCCTTTGTTTCCGATTAACTGCTTCCAAATTGCCTGCTAAAAGGCCAAGGTTGATGGAAGATCGAACGAAAAAAATATTAAAATTAACCTACAACCCATACTACATGCGGGCTCTGCCATGGTCAATAAACAATTTGAGACTGAGCAAACTTATAATATAAGAAATGTTATAAATCTAAAATATTGAACCATGAAAACTAACAATAGGAATATATTACTTGGAGTGTTGGCTGGTGTTGTAGTAGGTATGATTTTAGCACCTGAGAAAGGATCTTTGACAAGACAAAGAATAAAAGGTCAGCTTGCAGGATTTGGAGGAGACTTAGCAGGATCCTTTAAAAATTTAAACGAATTAGCTGGACCTTATGTAAAAAACCTAAATGGGTTCGCAGGACCATATATTGACAAGGTAAAAAACTTGATTGGCAAGAGTGAAAACCCAATAGCAAATAGCTTTGCAAATTCTTACTCTGATGCCTTTGACAATGATTTAAAGAAAACTAACATGGGTGTTTTGTAATTGGAACTGACCAAAAAAAATAGCCACGTTCGTGGCTATTTTTCTGAATAAAATTCTAAGGTTTACTTCCTAATAAATATAAAATCCCCTCCGGCATCACCTGTTTCAGTTACCTCTCCAAATCGAGGTATTTGACCGTTAGGGCCATTATTTTGAACTCCCGATTTGAAGCTTATAAAGAGTTGCTCTGCGGAGACGTAGGAAGCCTGGTTTTCTTTAAGACCCTTTATAAAATACTTGATGAATATACTTTTGTCCGGCACAGTAATTAAAGAACCACTTGTCATTGCTTGTCTGCTTGCTAGCTTGAATCGTTCCATCTCTGCTTCTGGAGTTGGCTTTTTAGTAAATACTTCTTTTACCTTCAATACACTTCCAAAGAAAGTAGCATCGGAAACAAGCAACGTATGCTTAGAATTAATGGCAGCGATATGATCTTTTAGATCCGCATTAGAATACCAATCAAACTTATCTGATTTCTTCGCATTAGCGGGAAGCCAATATCCCTTTTTAGTTTGCTTGTCCCAAGCACCATGTCCAGAGTAAAATATAAGTAGGTTGTCTCCAGGAGTGACAATAGTTGCAAGGCGATCAAACACTTTTACTATATCAGACCATTGTGGATTTGTTAATACAGTTATGTTTTCCTTGTCAAAGGTGTAGTTCGTGCTCAATACATCCTGCACGTCTTGGACATCCGCAAGTGGAGTTGTAAGGGTATTCAGGGCCATATCAGCATACTCTTGGACACCAATAAGCAATGCGTAATTTTTCTTTATTCCTAACTGGGACGTTAGTTTTGACGCGGTAGCGCTCACCTCAGGAGTGGAGGCAATATTTATTCGATCTTCAGGCATGCCCTTTAGGGTCACTTGCCTCTTATCAGACAGTACTAGGCCGCTCGAAGTCTCCGCAACTATTTTTACTTCATTACTTTTTCTGGTTAGTGTGACTAGCTTGTCTATTACCTCATTAAAGTTGGGCTTGTCGCCATTGCTTATCTCATATCCCCTTATACTTGGCTCCTCTACCCCATTTATGAAAAGCTTTACAGATTTTAGTTTCTCGTTCGACAATACACCTGCCTTCACTACAAACTTATCTTGGTCAGCTTGTTTTAAATCTACATCCGGGTTGATCCATACAATGGAGGATTGCTGTGTACCCAGATCTGCCTTCTTTACATCAATGAATTGGGGACGACTGTTAGCCGACGAACTCTGGCAATAAACTTCTGAAGAAGCTAAAATAAAAGCGAGAAAGAATACTATATAAAATTTAATTTTACTCATCATTATTTTAATACCTCAAATTACACCACAATCTTATTTTAAAATCACCTTCTTCAACCACTCTTTGTGGTTATCTCCAGCGGAAGCTTTTACTCTTACAAAGTACAAACCAGCAGGCACCTTCTCACCAGAATAATCAAGTCCATTCCAGTCGGCATGGTAGAAGCCAGATTTCTTATTGGATTTCTCCAAACTGATTACCTTTTCCATGACCATGTTGTAAACCGAAATATCCACATCGTATACTTCATTAGAACTAGCAAGCGAATAACTAATAGTAGTAGCCTCTGAGAAGGGATTCGGATAAGGCTCATTCATGTTTGTTTCGCTACTGACCACGGTTGACTCGATAAAAGATTTATCGCCATAGAACAATGTCAATTCACGATTACTGCTGTTTGTAAGGTGATAAGCTCCTTTCTCCTTCATGTTTACAGCGACGCCAGATTTTTTGTCCAATAGGTAAATTTCTTCTGAAAGCGAGCGAGAGTCATTAATATCCCAGTTGATGGCAACATTCGATTCTGATGCGTTAGTCTCCACGTTAAAGTTCCAGATGTGGTTTGCCTTCTCTGGTACGATGTCCTGAGAAAACTTTGGCGCAAAATATTCCGGATGAGTAGAATTCATCTCTAGATACTTCATAAACCGTGGAAGTGCGATGGCATCAAATACATCCTTGCTCTCATTTGCATTTGGCATCATACCAATAGCGCTCTTGCTTTCGTAACCCTCTTTGTCAATTAATGAAAGAACTAACTTCCACCCTTGTTGATCCTCTCTAGCAGAGGATGCGCGTTTCAAAAGTGAGGCGTCAGGCTTTATGGTCGGTATTCTAATTTCAAAATCGTATTCTGCCCAAACAAAGGCACCCTCAAAAGCCTTTATGGTAGTTGATTCTTTCCAGCCATTTGAAGAAAACGTAGATACTGTGGTTTTCAGATCCGCAGGGTTATTTGCTTGTCTTACATCTTCCCAGGATATAGGAAAGTTATAGGGATTTCCTATTTGATTATATCCCTTCTTCAACTGAATTCTAAAAGGAGAAGTTTCTGTTACCTGAACTGCAGTGCCTGCGCCAGTATTAATTGTTATTGGGTTTCTGGTAATAAGCCAATATCCATTTCCTGGTTTGATCGTATCTGAAAGAGTCAGCTCTTTGTTGGCAGCTTGTTTCGTATCATAGTGAAACAATCTCCATTTTTTGATATCGTATGCACCTAAATCCTTGAACACATCTTCCACTTTTGCAGCAGCAAGGTCAAGCGGTGAGGATATGATTTGATAATTTTCGATCTTGCTTCCTCCGGGCATAGCAGGTAGAATTAACCCATTTTCATACTCCACATAAACATTGGCGACATCTGTAAATTCAAACTTGTTAGTATTGTAGTTGACCGAGAAGTAATAACTTAGCCCTATCTCACCTAATTTGTTTGTAAGAGATGGGGTATAAACTCTAGCTCCTGATAAAACCGGCTCGGAATTCCAATTCTTGTCGGATATTTTTTTATAATGGAAGGTTACTTTATTTACAAGAAAGTTCGGATCCACCGGCTTTAAAGTTATTGAAATCCCTCCACTCGCAGAGGATTTAAGAGTCGCAGGGCTTATTCTAGACAAAATAACACCACCATCTATCTTGAATGAAAACGTAGTATCCTCTTTCAGATAATTGTTATCACCTGGGTGGGAGATTTTAATTGCTACTATTCCCGTTGTATCTGTACTTGGAGTTACCACTCCGGCTGCAGAAACCGTCCCGGGACCTGAGATCTTCTTAAAGCTCAAGCTTTTCAAAGGTGAACTAGAGGTTACTTGTAGTTGAAAAGCGGGATCGTTAATCCTCTTTTGCTCAAAAGGTGCCACTGTTATTATTTGTGGTGCTTTCTTTACCGTTAGCGTCTGTGTAGTACTTGCCACGGGGTTAGAAGTATTAGCTATGATTGTAGCTACTCCAGCACCTGTTATTGTTACAGTACTTCCAGATATTGTAGCGACGCCTGGGTTATCCGAAGTAAATGTAATTGTACTTCCTCCACTTGAAGATGCACTTAAATCAAATGGAGCATCTCCAAAAGTCTTTGGAGCCAAAGTCGTGAATGATATTGTCGGATTTTTAGCCCTTACATCAAATGACGTGGTAATTTCTTTGGCAAGATAATTTTCATTCCCTGGCTGGGTTATCTTGATGGTCACTCGCCCACCGGCTGTTGCACTTGGGGTAACTGAGCCGTTAGGTGATACTGTTGCAGGACCCGAAACCAAAGAATAGGTAAAACTCGAAAGTCCAGAAGTCGATGTTGGTGAAAGTTGAAAGGACTCTCCACCTTGATTTTTTTCGCTAACTGGAGCAATGGTGACTTCCTGATCTTTCTTTGCTATTGTTATTGTTTGCGTAATCGAAGCATCTGAATTTTGTGCCTTTGCAGTAAATGTTACGGTGCCTGCTCCTAATATAGAAACAGCGTTGCCATTTATACTAGCGATGGCCGGCGCCGAAGACGTATAAACAATTGCGGAGCCCTTATTTGAAGTAGCGCTAAGCGTGAATGAAGGGTCACCAAAAGTTTTTGACGGAATAGTTGCGAAGGTTATCTGTTCCGCAACCGACCTTACATTAAATGATACGGTCGTCTCAGTAGAAAGAAAAATGTCATTCCCTGCTTGTCCAATTTTTATTGATACAGCGCCAGACAAAGTGCTACTTGGTGTGACAAAGCCTGTGGCCGAAACTGTAGCGGGACCAGATACCAATGTATAGGTAAAAGAAGTCAACCCTGAATTCGAGCTTGGAGCTAGTTGAAAGGCTGCATCTCCTTGATTCTTGTCTGGGATATTAGCAATAGTAATTACCTGACTTTTTTTGCTTATTGTGAAAACCTTTGTTGCAGTGGCTATAGGGCTTTCACTCCTAGCAGTAATAGTCACTGTTCCTGGCGCTTTGATTGTAACAGTATTACCGCTAACACTTGCTAGCTCAGGCTTGTCTGACGTGTAAGTTATGGCGGCCCCATTGCTCGCCGTAGCATTTAAAGTGAAGGTAGGATCTCCGTAGGTTTTTGCAGGAATATCAGGAAAAGTAATGGTCACGGTGGATGGTTCACCGATCATAGCAATAAAAGTAGCTCCAGATAAAACCTGAAATGTAGGTTGCAATATGATTGATTTTTGTGCTCTGTAAGTGGTATTAGTACCGGAAGCTAAAGTTACAGTTCCACCTGCTGTAGCTGGTTTGATGATGTTCTCTGCTTCTTCTACTTGCGCTTGCACGCCAAGTGTTGCTATCGAACAAAAGACGAAAAATAAAGGAGTAATGACTAGTTTATGAAACATAAAGAAAATTTAAGATCTATTTAAAAAGCCGACCGATTATTTTATTGGAGGCGGAGTAGGCAAATCCTCCTCCGGTGCTTTATCCTCACCACCACCATCATTTCCATTACCACCGGTTAATAAAATAGCTGCCACTCCGCCTAATATAACTACAGGAGCAATCTTTAGCGCTAGCGGTATCTTTCTCTTTATTTTAATGTTGGTTGACACTGCTCCGTTGGCAGTTGTAAGTTTTATCGCATAGTCGCTTCCAGGTTTTGTTTTCTTTGGGATCGATAAGTCCGCCATACTGTTTGCTCCAGAGTATGGAATACTCAAAATCGAGCTTCCACTTTTCTGTAATTCAATTTTGGGTGCAGCACCTGCTCCACCCGTCCACGCAATCGGATAGGTGCTTCCTCGTTTCAACGATTGACCAGAAACTGGTGCGTTTAGGGACAGCGGCGAGTGGGTTAAAATGGCTTTAATTTCAAAAGTAATGTTTCCTTTGTACTGCATTAATTCTTTAGCAGCATTCCAAACAATCTTTTTCCCTTTACCAACCTTTATATTTTTTCCCGCTTCACCTTCAACAAAGACTAACGGTGTGGAAAAATTATTCACCGAGCTTAAAAGTGAGATGTCGAACAATTGCCCCTCTGCATCTCCCTCCAAGTCATAGTAGATTGTTACCTTTTCAGCTTCAAAGTCGGTTTTTATAATTGAAACTTTTTGCGCAAATAAATGAGCACTGATTAAAAGCAAAAGACAAGCAAAAAGATTTTTAGCCATGGAAATTGTATAATATTAAGAATGAATTGAAATCAACGAAGAATTTATCTTTAAAAATGGTTCAATTTCAATATTAGGAATTCTTATTAATTAAACGAAAAAAAATTATTAACAAAACTAATAAAACACCCGATTACTTTGCTGAAAAGCAAATGGTTCTTGATTCACTAACTTTTAAAGTTCAGATTAACTTCCACTGCTGAAATTCCTTTGACTTTTAGAAATAGATTTTACTTTTCACTAAAATGAATTAATATTACTTTTGTATCTATCTAAGAAAGATACTTTTTAGCTTTTTTTAAATTTAGCCTTAATGTCACAGCCCACTCTCACGGATTACAAGTTTTCTGACGATGCAAAGAAAGCTATTCACATTGCACATCAAATCGCGACAGGAAATTTCCATAGCAATATCTGTCCAGCGCACATTCTTAAAGCACTTCTTCATAAAGACCTTCCTACAAGAGACTTTTTAGTCAACCTCGACAAAGATGTATTCTACCTAGAGGAATGGGCAGATATAAGAATGGAGGCTTGCCCAAAAAGCACGAGACCTGCTGACATTGACCCTGACAATGATGTAATCAGGCTTTTTCAAGAATCAGAGATTCTAAAAATGGAGCTTAACAAGGACGAAATTGACAGCTACACTTTATTAGTTTCCTTGAGCATTCCTGGCGTAGCCTTCACTTACGATCAATTAAGGACATATCCATTGCAAAAGGACGAACTTATTCAAAATTTAAAATCAGACAAATCAATTTCTAAAAATACTCCGCCTGCTTTGGGCTCAAATGGTGCTAAGCAGTCGAAATCTACCGGTAGCTTAAACACCTATTGTATAGACAAGAACAAGGAAGCAAAAGCTGGAAAATTCAACAATATAGTAGGACGAGAAAAGGAAATAAGAATGACTTTAGAGATCCTGTCGAGGAAATCGAAACCTAACGTTATAATTATTGGAGACCCGGGAGTTGGGAAAACCACCTTAGTGGAAGGACTAGCATTAAATATTACAAATGGCAAAGCACCTTCTAACTTAGTAAAAGCACAAATCTTTGAATTAGACATGGGTGCGCTTATGTCTGGAGCAAGTTATAAGGGCGAGGCAGAAGACCGGCTTAGAAAAGTGCTTCAAGAGCTAAAAACCTTGGAAAAACCTATACTTTTTATTGACGAAATATCCTCTCTAGCAGACAAGAACAAAGGATTATCAGGATTTATTAATTTATTAAAACCAGAGCTTACCAAGGGTGAAATAACCATCATTGGCACTTCTACTTCCGACGACTACAGAAAACACTTTGAATCTGACGAGACCTTTAGCAGACGTTTTGAAGTATTGAAGTTAGATGAACCAGATGCCACTACGGCACTGAACATGATTAAGTCAATAGTGCATCAATTTGAAGAACATCATTCGCTAAAGGTCCCAAGTGAAACCATAGAAGAGTCAATACGACTATCCAAAAGGTTCAACAAACAAAGGAGACTACCTGATTCTGCCTTAGACTTGATTGATCGGACGATGGCGTCAATAAGAATGATGATCGATACTACCCCCGAAGATTTGAATGAACTGAAAATGCTCCTTCAAAACATCAAACAGGACGGGCTTGAAAATGACGGAAACATACATGAAGATGTAACTTGGCTGCATAAAGAAGTTAAAAATAAGATAAGCTATCTGCTCATAAATAAACTAGAGGATTTTAAAGATCTAACCACGTTTAGTAATAATGACGAGGTCATTCAATACATTAAGACTATTATTCAAGAATTAGAAGCTATCCAGTCGAAGGGCATTACTGAAATTGACAAAGCTGATGTAGCTGCGGTTATCTCAGACAAGACAGGGATTCCTATGGGCAAGGTTCAAAGCCAGGAAAGAGATAGACTGCTAAATATGGACCAATACCTCCGGAAGAGGGTCGTTGGCCAGGACTATGCCATCAATAGTATGACAGAAGCAATTCTTGAATCGAGGTCTGGATTAAATAAAGGCAGCCAACCAATAGGTTCATTCTTTTTGCTCGGTTCAACAGGGACTGGAAAAACCGAATTGGCTAAGAGTCTTTCAGAATTTCTTTTTCAAGATGAAACCTCTATGATACGTTTCGACATGTCGGAATTTAAAGAGGAGCATTCCGCGGCATTGCTTTATGGCGCCCCTCCAGGGTATGTAGGTTATGAAGAAGGTGGTCTGCTCGTGAACAAGATTAGAGCGCAACCATATTCAGTGGTATTATTTGACGAGATAGAAAAAGCCCACCCTTCAGTATTCGACATATTTTTACAAATAATGGATGAAGGAAAACTCCATGACAGACTTGGCCGAGAAGGTGATTTCACAAATGCAGTTATCTTATTTACTTCAAATATTGG
>DASVUU010000737.1:0-3673 GCA_036386935.1 Cytophagaceae bacterium
CTAACTATAACGTTAGGTATAGTAGCGTACTATTTCGGCGCGTTTTATTTTTATATTAGTCACCATTAGGCTGCCTTTTATTGTGGCAGCTTTTCGACATGATTACTTAGAGATCTTGCTTCTCATTGTGCCAAGAATTTGGCATTAATCGTTGAATGTTGACCAATTGATTGGAGGGTAGTCGCCAGAAGTTGATTCTATCACTTTAAATTCCTCCTCAGTTATTAGATCCCAATTCCCCTCATAATCATAGATCATATCGTGTATCATATTCCTTTCCGGTAGCTGCTGCGAAGTTATGGTAAACAAAATATATTTTTTACCGACCAACTTTAGCTCATGTACTTCGTTTTCTGAAATAATTTTAAAGAAGCTCTTACTATTCTTATATTTTCTAAAGGCGGGAAATATCATAGGCTTTAACTCTGTTTCAAATATAAGATTGCTTAAATTTATATCAATTGCATAGAATATAAATCATGGAAGAAATTTTTAATTCTAATGATCCGAAAGGGGACGAAAAGGAAATACAAAGGGCTTTGGACAGAACTCTTTCAAAACGAAAAGTGAAAGTCAAGGCCAATTTGAAGGATATAGTGACCATCGGGGTTTATATTCTCCTATTGATAGGACTCGCAATTTTTCAGTATTTATTGAACCTGGGATTTCTTGACATGTTTTTAGAAGTATTTCACTTCAAGCCAAAGATCACTCAGGGAATTCTCGATGCTGCTTCCAAAACCGCCCAGGCAGCTACTTCAATTCTAATGGTTCTAACAATTGCAGGAATAATAAGGGTAGTCTTTATAAATGGGGTAGATGAGAACGCGACTCGTTTTAATCTAAACAGGGTTTTGAACTTAATGGTAGGAATGATCATGGCCTTTATCCTACTGTCTATTCTTTTTGCTAATTGGTATGCAGCCGTTTATTCTTTAGGGCTGATTTCATTGATACTTGGTTTCGCGCTACAAACGCCAATTACCAGCTTCATAGCATGGATTTTTATTGTTGCAACAAGACCCTTTAAAGTGGGAGACAGGATTAAAATTGGGGACGCAACAGGTGATGTGATTGATATTGGTTATTTAACTACTACACTATGGGAATCTTACGGCGATCTATTGTCCACCGATCATCCCAGTGGCAGGGTTATCAATATCCCAAACTCAAGTGTTCTCAGCAACACAACCTACAATTACTCGTGGCCCCTATTCCCCTACATTTGGGACGAAGTAAAGATATTTGTTGACTTTAAAAGCGACTTGGAGTTCATTGCGTCTTCAATGAAAAGAATTACTGAAGATGTCTTAGGACATGCAATAGAAGACAAGGTGAAAAAATATCACGAGATCCTAAGAAATACACCGTTAGATTACGACCAGGTTATGGATAAGCCGACAGTCTCTTTTCGAGTAAATGAAAATACCTGGATAGAAGCTAGAGTTCACTACCTCGTGTCACCTCAAGACGCCGGAGCGGTAAAAACAAATGTCATTAAAAGGCTTGTTTTTGAGTTGAATAAGGAAGGTGAAAAGGTGATGATGCCATCTGGGGATACTCGTTGAGTCCTGGTCGCTTCGGCTTCGCTCAGCGACCATGCTTCTAATCGGTCGCTTCGGCTCCGCTCAGCGACCGCGCTTCGATTAGCCTTCTCTTAGCCACGGCGTTTCAATTTTGCTTTCTAATATTTATACTTCGCCCAACGAACGCCCTCTAGTTTAGGCATCACTCAAAGCCGGGATTTCCATTTTGCTCTATTATTTAAGCTTTTTAGTTTCATCAGTTGGCTGAGCGGAGCCGAAGCCAACATGCGATGTCTCATTCCTACACTTTGCCAATTCATGTAGTCTATCATAAGCACCTTCAATCAAAGCTTCCTTCTTCTTTCAGCTCCATCCCTGCACTTGCTTCTCACGGTAAAATGCTTTATCAATTCTATCGAATTCTTCGAAATACACCAATTCTACTGGCAAGTGTTTGGAGGTATGCCTTGGTCCCTCGCCTTTTTGATGTTGTATGAGTCGAAGTTTTAGATTTTTTGTGCTTCCCGTATAATAACTACCATCCGCACATTTGAGTATATACATCCAACCTTGCATAGTTGATATCTATTTAAAAAATCCAACTTTTCAATTATTTTTTTTTAACCTCAATGGCAATTGCCGTGAAAATCCTTCAATTACGATAAGAGGGTATTGAGCTGGTCGTTTCGGCTCCGCTCAACGACCGCATTTCTTTTGCCTTGATGATTGCATTACATTTGACTTAACGACTGGTTAAGCCTCTAATTTTAGATTTTTATATCTCCATCAGTTGGCTGAGCGAAGCCGAAGCCAACAATTAAATAATCTCCAATCCTTCAGCCTCAGTCCAGCCCTCGTTTCCATTGGCAATTCTTATCTTTCTCCAAGTCCCAACTTCGTCTAAGATCTTAACCTTGGTTCCTTCGTGGAGTATAAAAAGATCAGTGCTTTTGGCAGTTGGAGAGCTCTTCACGTAAAGGTTAGGAGAAAAGATAATGGCATGTTTTGAATGTGCTTGATGTTGGTATTGATGAGAAGCCAGTAAAAAGCAAAATCCAAATAAAACTAGCGAAAGTATTATCCCTGCCAATGATAACCTCTTAAAATTTTCAGACCGTACCATTAAGAACAACACAATCGTAAAGAATACTAGCCAGAAAAGGAGGATGGTAATCCATGCCCAGAAATTTGAGCTCTTGCTTTCGCTAATGTCTTTCCACCAACTATTCAGAAAAAATTCGGGAAGTACATCTATCTTGTCGGTGACTTTTAAATTAGACATTCCCAAATTGAAAAGTACGTCTTCATCGTTGGGCTCTAATGTTTTTGCCCTTTCGTAGTTTAAAATTGCTTTAGGGATATTTCCTGTTTTGTAATAGGCATTGCCAAGATTAAAATACAAATCATAACTTTCCTTATTCTGCGCCAAGATTGACTCATACGATTTTATCGCATTCTCATATTGACCCTTTTGGTAGGCCTGGTTTGCATTGGTAAAAACCTTATTCAAATCCTCTGCAGAAGCTACGTTAGCTCCAACAATCAATAGAATAACGAAAGGGATTAACAAAAATATAGCTTTAAAACTCTTGCACATTTTTTTAAATTATTTTAAACTCTCTTCCAATCCAGAAATTACATCTAGCGAATCCTTATAAAAATTCTCCTTTTCGTGTATGTCTCCGCCTGGTGCGTACCTAGCGAATTCACTGTGATCGATGGTTGCGATCGTTTTTTGTATTAGTTCATTGCTGACGTTACGTTTATTCATCGCGTTTATTGCAGCCTCTTTGCTCAACTCCGCCATAGGTATTGAAAGCTTATCACTTAGGTATCCCCATATAGCCTTATTGACTTCCTGGTAGAAGAGCGTTTTGTTGTTTTCCTTTAGATATTTGTGGGCCAATACCAACCGTTTCTTCGCAATACCGGTAGCTCTTCTGCTTTTTAGACCAAGTGTATCTGCTGATTCTTTTTCTATCTTTTTTCTGTAGAATAGGAAGCCACAAAAGAATAAGGCAGGCGCCAGTAATAATGAATAAAATAAAGGCGAGCCATAAAAATATCTATCCTTGTCTTTAAATGAAGGAGTCGCAGTTTTAATATATCTTATATCCTTTCCTAAAAATTTGATATCCTCTTTCTTA
>DASVUU010000738.1:0-6567 GCA_036386935.1 Cytophagaceae bacterium
TTTAATGTGGGAGATTTTTTTAGAATAATATTTTCATCAAATTCACTTTGCTTGTTTATATGATTAAATAAAAGCAACATCTTTTTATCCTCACTAGAACCGGAGGCAGAGGCAACAAGGGTAAAGTACCTTTTCTCATTTTTATTCAGGGACTTTATAAGATCGTATAAATTTTTTGATTTTATTCTTGGCACGTTGAGGTGAATGTCGATTTTAAGCTAATATAATTATTAAGGTGGTATTTTCATTTGGTTTGTCCTAGGATCCTGGAGAGGAGACAAACATTTTTTGATTAATAAATAGCCATGGTAGCGATGAATGATAAACAAAATATTTTTAATTTTCTTATTAAAAAAATCTAAAGAATGAATCGATTATTTTTCTTTCTAACTATTCTTTTTCTCATTAACACAGGCGCTGAAGGAAGTTCTGGAGATAATCCTAAACTAAATCTGGGATTGCGTCCCTCTCCACAGGCGACTAGCAAATTAAGGCTTTTTACGAGGAGCTATGGATTTATAGCAGGCTTGCAAGGCGGTAGACTTACATTTATTGAGATGGGCTTGGAAAGCCATTGGCGAAAAATTACGATTAGTAAGCCCCGCCTCCTTGGTATTTCTGCCAATGTGGAATACAATTGGGGGTACAACATATTAGGTTACAAGGCTTCCATTTTTCATAAGGTTGGAAGAATAAATTTCACCTATGGATTGAATTTCAACTATTACACTGATTTTGACTATGGGAAAGTAGGATTGGGGCCCGTATTGGGTTTTAAGCTGTTTGGTTTCCATCTTTTAAATGGATATAACTTCATGTTTGGAAGCAAGGAATTTAATAAGTACAACACTTTTTATGTTGCAATCCGATATTTCTTTCCTTTGAGAAGTAAAGTCAAACTGGAGAAATAGTCTTATTCCACAATGAACCTATACGGCGAAAAGGAAACGCCTACAAAAATAAGGTTAGAGATATTTCTAAATCGCTTGCCGCCAGGTAGATCTGCTTTACTTGTATACTCTGTAAACAAATGCGAGAATCCTCCTTTTATTGCGATCCTTTTTGTGATCCAATACTTTCCATAAAATTCTGAATTGAGAGTTCCGATGTCATTGTCGGCCCCAAGAAGCAAGTTGAAAGAAGTCGGTGTTGCCTCCTGAATAGAAGATAAGTTCGTCCGCCTGTCACTAGATTTTAAAATTGCTGATCTAGATGGTCCAAAGCTAAATCCTACGAGGTCTATATTAAAGCCTACATCAAATCTATTCGTAAAAGAATATTGGAGCTGTAGGTTGAGATTGATCGCATTCACCTGAGGCCTTTCCAACATCAGCGTATCAATATTCTCTAATATAGGCTTCTTTGCAAATACAGCAGGACCGGTCACGCCTTTCACAACTTTTGCTGAGGCGGTAATGTAATCCTGATTCTTACCGTTAAAGCTAGTTATTCGGACGCCATATCCGATCTTTAGTTTTTGTTTTTTCTTTCCGATACCGTGCAAGTGTGCCCATCCTATAGCTGGTGCAATTCTTTTATTACCAAAAGAAATTGCCCCATCAAAGAAGTGATTGCTTTTCATAACAGAAGCAGGCACTTGTGGAAAGCATTTAATAGTTGACAATATAAATACGAGGAAGTAAAAAATCTTGTACATGAAGAGCTGTTTAATTTTTATCATCTTAATTTTTGACCTACTTATTGCTAGCATAATAGGTGTCATTTATAGGCAATATAGTTTAATACCTAGAGTCTTAATTAAGCCTCGATATTTCTCATAATTAATTTCTTATTTATTAAATACATGATGATTGTACCAAATACTAAACCTATTACATATCCATTAGGCAGGCCTATAGCAATGAGAGCAACCAAGATAGCAATGAGAAATTGATGCGTGGAATGGGTAACGGACCTGATAAATGACATGAGTGTAAGGCTTTCAAATAACAGGATGACTCCAAGGACAGGCAAAGGGAAAAACTGCACTACTTCGGTAAATACATTGCTAAAGAACAGACCTAGCGTGACACAAAGGAGCCCATAGATAACGACCGATCCGCCCGTGCGAGCTCCAAATGTATAGTGGCCTGCAATGCCGCCTGACCCATGGCATGTTGGAATACCGCTGAAGAATGGATTGATGAAATTCATAATCGAATACGTAATTCCAATTTTTTTAATACTGAGATTAGAGTTCGGAAATAAGTCTCTGGTCGTTTGCTGTGTTGCCACCACAGAATTTGAAATAGAAAGAGCGAGTTGGGGCAATGTTAAAAGAAGAAATCCTGTCGCAATATTTGACTGAGTAGGGGCGTGGAATAAAGGTAGGTCAACCCCGATGCCTTGATGTATGTGGAAAAAATCAATCTTAAAAAATAATGCATAAACTATGCTAACCGTCATCACAACCAGGGCTGGAGGGAATTTTCTATTGCCTAATAAAAATAAGGCGATTGCAAATGCACAGAAGGCTAGAATATAGCCGGGTACACCATCACTGGGAAGATAGTCTTTCAACGCCAAATTAGCTAAAGAGAGTCCGAGACCGAATTGAATTCCCCGAATTACATTTTCGGGAATGATTTTGGTGAACCAAGTGAGGAGACCCGAGACAGTTAGAAGAAACATGGTGATTCCAATCGCGAAGCCAGCGCCATAAAGAATGTCCCCGCCAAGTTTCTGTGAAATCATTATTACCGCCATTGCTTTAAGAGGCTGCACAGACATCGGGATCCCATAAACTATTCCCGTAAATATTTGCATCAGGCCAAACATAACCAAGACACTGCATGCGTCCAGCTTGCATGCTGCAATCAGCCCAATTATTAACGGGAAGCTAGTTCCAATGTCCCCGAAGGACCCTGACAACTCATTCCTGTCAAACTTTATATTGGAGAATAACTTCTTTATCATCGTTTTGTGAAGATGAAGTTAGCACTTGTAAATGAAAATCTGGCGGTTTAATTTAGAGCTATTCAAATTTTTATAAAATGGCTTATAATATAATCGAGGCGAACTTGGATGATGTAGCGCATTCAAAAGCAATTTTAACGTTACTGAATGCTTATGCATGCGATATCATGGGCGGCGGCGAAAGTCTCTCTGAATATGTGCAGGAAAACTTGATTGACGAGCTTAGTAAAAGGTCGGACGTGCTTATTGTTTTAGCCTATGACGATGGGAAGCCGATTGGACTTGCAATTTCGTTTGAAGGGTTCTCAACATTCTATGCGCAACCCTTGTTGAACATTCATGACTTTGTAGTCATTCCGGAATATAGAAGAAAAGGAGTTGCAAAGTTAATATTGGAAAAAATAGAGTCAATCTCAAAACAGCGCAACTACTGCAAGCTTACTTTAGAGGTATTGGAAGGGAATGTACGAGCACAAAAAGTATATAAAGATTTTGGCTTCGCTTCTTATGTACTCGACGACCAGATGGGTAGGGGTTTATTCTTTGATAAAAAACTGCACCATTGAGACGACATTATTATTAAATAGCTTTTAATTGGGTTTAAACTTCCCCATGTCTACTTTTGCATTGAATGAATAAAAGGACCTCATATCGAATTTTATTGCCGTGGGTCCTGCTGTTTATTTATTTTTTAGGGAGCACTAGAGTGGTACATCCTTATCTTGAGTATAAAATAAACTACGATTACATCTCTCAGGTACTCTGCGTCAATAAAAGGAAGCCTGACTTACATTGTGAGGGAAAATGTCATCTGGCTATGGAGATAAAGAAGGTAGCGAAGGAAGGCTCAGATAAGAAAGAGGTTTCAGTAGGTCATGCATTGGAAATTATTCTCAATGAGCGTCTTAATCTTACCTTCACAAATCCCCTGCTATATATAATAAAGCCAATCTGTATAGCTTATTCTCAGTTATTGCTTTCAGCAAGTTTTGAAATCCTTGCACCGCCTCCAAAGGCTTAAGAAAGCCCCTTTCGGCAGGAACCTCTGTCTTCATTTACACATTATCTCACTTTAATAAAAGACCGTGCTCGATCACGGTTAGAATATATATTATGAAAAAATTTATAGCGTTGTCTATTACAACGATCTGTGCTTTATTATTCAATTTTAGGCTATTTGCGCAGGATAGCCTGCAAGTTCAATGTGATTGCTCGCGGCCAGATTACCATGCCCCGATAGGAGTAATGATAGACCATGGGCATGCAAAAGGGGAGCTTATGGTTTCTTATAGATACATGCGCATGTCTATGAACGGTAATCTAAGGGATAAATCTAGAATCAGCGAGGAAAAGATACAGGAGCAGTATCTGATGAGTAGCAATAAGATGACCATGCAGATGCACATGCTCATGGTGATGTATGGCCTTTCAGATAGACTTACGATCATGGGAATGGGCGAGTTCGATCTAAAACGAATGGATATGTCTATGCCTATGGATGCTGTAGAAAGCCCTCAACATGACCATTCCCAACATTCGCACGCCCATGAATCGGAGACAACAGAGGAAGGCGGTTTGATGCATGACCACACCCATAGTCGCGGATTTGGGGATACGAAAGTGTATTTGTTATATTCATTGATAAGCTCCTTTCGTCATCAGCTATTACTAAGTGGCGGGGTAAATATTCCTACTGGCGCTACAAATTTGGGCGGCGAAAGCCTGATGGGTACTATCGACAGATATTCCTATTCGATGCAAATGGGAAGCGGGTCTTGGGGTGCTTTACCAGGGGTGACCTACACAGGAAACTCTGATCTTAACTCTTGGGGCTTGCAGTTGCAGGCTGACTTGAAAATGAATAGAAATGCGGCTGGATATCGAGTTGGAAATGGCTATACAAACAATATTTGGGTAGCAAGAAAGTGGACGTCGTGGATGAGCAATTCCTTAAGAATAAGTACCGAGGCAATTGGTAAAATGGAGGGTATTGATAACGAAATAGAACTGCAAAAAATAATGGATCCGGATGCTAATATCGTGAACAAGGGAGGCCTTTTCTCAACGATCAATCTTGGTGTAAATTTTTATATTCCGGGGGGACTACTTGAAGGAAATAGGATAGGGCTGGAGTTTGGTCTACCGGTATATCAGCAGGTGAATGGAATACAGATGAGGAGGCAGACTTTTATCAATGCGGGGTGGCAGTATATGTTTTGAGCTTAATTTTGTGTTCAAGCATAGGATTGTAAAAGGTCATTAAGATGGGTTGAAGGGCATTTTGCACCCTTAGTTCAAATATGTCATTGGGTCTCATCTTTGATCTTTAGAAACGTAGTGATTGCGGCAAATATAATGATCCCGGAGAGAACGATATAGACCCAAAGAGGAACGTTTCTCGCTGCTATGAGCACATAGATATAGGCTGCCTTAAAGGTTAAAACCGTTAGTATTATAGGTAAAATTAAAGATTTTCTCCGCCGTATAGAATGAATAGTCCAGCGCAGAGAAAGTATAAAGAATGGGATAGCACCTAAGTAAAGAGCAGCGAAGAGGTAAGGGTTGACATTATATTTTTTTCCTAAATTTAGAACCCAGTCTATCATCGATTGCCACAATTCCATGTAATACTAACAGGCTAAGTTTATATAATAATGTTCAGCTAATTCGCTTCAACAGCGTAAGCGTAATCTGGATAATTAAGTAAAAATTTTGCCGAATGTTTAGCGGATTAATAGGCTTAAGTTTTGCCCGCTATTTTAGACAGGAACATTTAATGGTTGAGCTTGTAACCTCCTCCTGAATATCGAAGTCTAATGATAGAACTTAAAAATAGCAAAGTATGAATAAGGGCATAATAGCAGCAATATGCATTTTCGGATTAGCTCCATTATTAATTTCTACTTTTTTAATTTTTGCTTTCATCTCGGGGAACAAGGAAAGGATGGCGATGATAGAGAAAGGTATTTCACCAGTTCCTGAACAAAAAGACCGCCAGAAAAAAAAGGACATTAAAGGGGCGTTTTTCCTAGCTGGCGTGGTTATTCGATCCTAACCGAACACACTACTAGAGACGAAGTATTTAAAGTTCTGATATAAATACCCACAAAAAAAAGTCCGATCACATGACCGGACTTTCAAAAAAAGGGTGGATGATGGGGTTCGAACCCACGACCCTCGGTACCACAAACCGATGCTCTAACCAGCTGAGCTACAACCACCGTGTAAAATATTTCCAACTGCTTTACAACAATTGGGTCTGCAAAAGTAGGCCCTCGCATTTTAAATTGCAAATTATAGCCCTCTTTTTATAAGCCTCACCCTCAAATATTCTCACTTTATTAAACAAAAGCGAAGGAAAAAGTTTTTTATAATGACATTAAAAAAGCTTTCATTACTAAATCTCCCCTGGCTATGAGGTTATTATTCATACTATTGCTATATTTTTCCTCCATCAGTCAACCCGGTTGTGCTCAAGATTTAGCTTTGATGCCATACCCCAAAGATCTAAAAAGAGGCAATGGCAAATTTTTACTTACAAGCTTTTTTGATATCGATTTAATGTCGATACGGAGTGAGAGACTAAGAGCATATACTGCGCGCACCTTAAGAAGAATTGCCGCTGCATCGGGTTCAAACTTTTATAAGAAT
>DASVUU010000739.1:0-22888 GCA_036386935.1 Cytophagaceae bacterium
TGCAGGAAGTCTGTGAGAACTTATTACAAAACAATGTGCTTCCATTACTTATTGGTGGAACACATGACATAGACATCGGCCAATTTCTTGGCTATCAGTCAAGCAACAAATTTTTGAATGTCCTCACGGTAGATGCCTTCATAGATATGTTTGGCCCAGAAAATGGAGGCATGCATAAACACCATACACACAAAATACTTGCTCATGATTCGCATACGGTTTTCCACTATGCGCACCTTGCCTACCAAACTTATTTGGTAGACCAAGATATGTTGGCTGTTTTAGAAAAATTGTATTTCGAGTCTTATAGGCTTGGGCAAATAAGGGAGGGGATGGAGGAAATGGAGCCGGTAATAAGAAATGCGGATATTCTCAGTTTTGACATTACATCTATAAAGCGCAACGATGCGCCGGGGAATGCGAACGCTCAGCCTTTTGGCCTTACGGGAGAAGAGGCTTGCCAGATCTGTTGGTACGCTGGCCTCAATCAAAAGCTCTCTTCCTTTGGGATATATGAGTACAACCCTTTATATGACGTAGGAGGGCAGACGTCTGGAGTGATCGCCACTATGATTTGGTATTTCGTAGAGGGATTTTACATGAGGAAACACTCGGTGGATCTGTCTCATCCGGAGTTTATAAAATATAACATTGCTTTGAAGCACGATCCCAATAAGTTAGTATTTTATAAGAATACACGTTCCGAGAAATGGTGGATGGAGGTCCCTTACCCGGATAATAAATCGATGTATGCACGCAATTCCATTGTACCCTGCAGTTACAACGATTATCTAGCTGCAAGCCAGGGAGAAGTGCCGGGACGCTGGATCATGATGCACGCTAAACTTATTTGATTTTCTGAAGTTAAAATAAAATAACAGATCAGCTTGTAGATATATGAGAGTAAGTACACCAGTAACCGTTGTTGACAATCTTACGCTAGCCAGATCACACCAAAGGATTATGGCATTTGCCATTGACTATGGGATAGCGATGTTACTCTTGCTCATTCCCTATGCTGGGGGAGCCTTGTCTTTTTTATACCTGATTTGCCGAGACAATCTTCCTTTTATGAAGTATCAGTCTATTGGCAAAAAATTGATAGGCATAAAAGTAATGCAGGAGGAAAAGTCTCACATTGGAGTGCTGGCATCCTTGAAGAGGAATATTATATTTTTGCCAAACGCCTTACTTTTAATACAAGGTAGCAGCTTTTATTACCCGGTTCTCTTCATCAATATGATCACACTTGTCATAGAGTTGTACCTCGTTTACACGGCAGAAGACCATAAGAGACTTGGGGACAACTTTGCAGAAACAATGGTTGTAGAGGAAGAGGATTAGGACGTGGTAGCACCTTGAAACAGTAAACGGCTATAGCGATGTTTTAACGTCTGAAGGTGAGGATAAAAACAATGCTATTAATATTGAAGTCTATCCAAATCCTTTCAAAGACTCCGATCAGGTGGTTCTTCGAGTGTCGTCTAAAAATGCCACTTCTTTGGTTTTAAGAAATGCTGAGGGAAATGTTGTTTGGCAAAATTTGACTGCTCTGACTTTTGAAAGTTGGTCCTCGATTTTCGAAACTTAAATCTTCCAGAAGGAGTGTATTTTTTAACTGTTTCAGCTGACGGGGTAACCCAGACGAAGAAAATGGTAAAGCTACATTAATGGGTTCCCTTTTGTCTTTCTTAACTATCACCGGCTAAATCAAGAAAGTTAATTTTTAAATATAGCCAGCGCGACCTCATAAAATCTACGCCTCAGCATTAAATTTCTTTCTCATTAACAATAGCCTTTGATTCAAGGTTATTTTGAAAAGAAAATTATGAGAGCTATTTGGACAGGTGCTATAAGTTTTGGTTTGGTAAATATACCGGTAAGACTATATAGTGCAGTAGGCGAGAGTTCGCTGGACTTTGATATGTTGGCGAAAAAGGATTTGTCGCCCATTCGATATGCAAGGATAGCCACATCTGATGGGAAAGAAGTCGCATGGAAAGACATTGTGAAGGGGTATGAAATTGAGAAGGGGCACTATGTGGTCCTCGACGACAAAGACTTTGAAAAGGCAAATGCTCAAAAAACAAAAGCGATCGAAATCGTGGATTTTGTGCTGGAGGAAGAAATCGACCCGATGTATTTCGACAAACCCTATTACCTGGAACCAGATAAGAACGCTGGAAAACCTTATGCACTTTTAAGAGAAGCTCTCAAAGATTCAAAGAAAGTAGGCATTGCAAAGTTTGTGCTTAGAAATAGAGAAAAAATCGCCGTTGTGAAGGCAAGCGGAAACGCAATTATCCTTAACCAGCTGCGATATCACGCCGACATCCGCGACTACTCTGACCTTAACCTTCCCGCAGCCAATATCATTTCTGATAAAGAAAAAGAGATGGCCTTGAAATTGATCGAGCAGCTGACCGAGAAATTTGCGCCTGAGCAATTCATCGACACCTACACAGATGAACTGATGAAAGTTATAGAAGCCAAGGCAGAAGGTAAAACTATAAAATCAAGCACCAAGGAGCCAGAAGCAACCAAGGTGAAAGACTTGATGGATACATTGATGGCTAGTTTAAATCAAAGTAGCAAGGGAGCTGATAAAGGCGGACAGAAAAAAATTGAGCCTAAAGAAACCAAAAAGCCTGCCGCAGTGCGAGCTCCTGTGAAAAGGGGAGCGACCGCTGATTCTAAAATTAAGAAAAAATAGAGCATTGATTTAATACAATGGGATTAAAAGAATATAAAGCCAAGCGTAAATTTAACGAGACTCCTGAACCCGAGGGCGTCGTTGAAGAAAGTGCTGGAAAGCACAAATTCGTGATTCAAAAGCACGACGCCTCACGGTTACATTACGATTTTAGGTTAGAATTAGAGGGGGTGTTGAAGAGTTGGGCAGTACCTAAAGGTCCCTCTTTAAATCCAGATGATAAAAGGTTAGCAATGATGGTGGAGGACCATCCCATGGAATATGGCAGCTTTGAAGGCATCATACCTGAAGGAAACTATGGGGCAGGTACAGTAATGTTGTGGGATGAAGGCACCTACCATGCCATAGATACCGAGGGAAGAGAGGCAAATGAAAAAGAGTTGAAGAAGGGATTGCATGCTGGGAATCTCAAGTTTGTGATGGATGGCAAAAAGCTTAAAGGTGAATTTGTATTAGTCAAGCTTAAAAATAGTAGCAAGGGCAATGAATGGCTTTTGATAAAGCACAAAGATAAGTTTGCTACAGATGTTGATATTACAAAAAAGGACAAAAGTATAGTGAGTAAACGAACTCTTGAACAGATAGCTAAAGAGTCTGGAAGCGGGAAATCTGTGTGGCATTCGTCTCCAGAGAAACCGTCAGCCAAAAAGGAGCCAATGCAAATTAAGCAGGGGAGAAAAGCTAAAATACTGACAGAGGTAAAGCCAATGCTTGCAACCTTGGTAGAGGAAGCGTTTGATAAGAAGGATTGGATCTATGAAATAAAGTGGGATGGCTATCGTGCCATAGCCGAGGTAAACTTTAATGATATAAATATTTACTCAAGGAACAATCTGCCTTTTAACGAACACTTCCCGACCGTAACAGAGTCACTCAGAAAACTTGGAATACAAGCAGTTTTGGATGGCGAAATAGTGGCATTGGACGAGAATGGATTTGGTCAATTTCAATTGATTCAGAATTATAAGCGGACCGGAAAAGGAAATATTGTCTTTTTTGTATTTGATATTTTGTATTACAATGGATATGACTTAAGAGATCTTACCCTTCTAGAAAGGAAAAGCATTTTAAAAAGTATTCTTCCTGAGGATAGCGAAACGATTAAATACAACGACCATGTCGAGGGCCGTGGAATTGAATTTTTTAATGCAGCCGCGGCCAAAAATCTTGAAGGAATAATTGCAAAAAAGGCTGATAGCCTTTACCATGAAAATGCAAGGTCGAAAAATTGGCTGAAGATAAAAACCCATAAAAGACAGGAAGCTGTCATCGCTGGCATCACTGAACCAAGAGGCGGCAGAAAAGGGTTTGGGGCATTGGTGTTGGGCGTGTATGAAGGCAAAGAACTGGTATACATTGGTCATACAGGAGGAGGATTCAATGATGCTTCCTTGAAAGAAACCTATAAAAGGATCGAGCCACTCATTCAAAAAGAATCTCCATTCAAGACTAAGCCGAAAACAAATATGCCGGTTCAATGGGTGAAGCCTGAGTTGGTGTGTGAAGTGAAATTTCAGGAATGGACAGGTGATGGGCACATGCGCCAGCCGATATTTATTGAATTAAGGGAGGATAAACCAGCGATAGATGTGAAAAGAGAAGAAACACAACACACCTCTGATGTGATAAGTAAAAAAGCTGAGAAGAAAGAGACAGCAAAAGTAAAAAAGGAAAAAGTTTTAGCGGACAAAAAGGAGACGCCCGTGAAGGAAGCAAAGGAAACAGTGGGAAAAACAGCCACTAAATCAAAGAAGGCGGCAGTAACGGCGAAGGACGAACCGCCGAAAAAATCGTCAGCTAAAAAGAATGAAACCCCTGAGAAGAGGGCAAAAAAAAAAGTAGTTGAAGACGTCAACGCAGAGGGGGAAGACAATGGTCTCAATTTAGAAAATTTAAAGGTGGAGAACAACGCGTCTAAAGATGACGCGATCATAACAGACGGCAAGATAACTTTTAAAGCCAGTCATATTCATAAAGTGTATTGGGAAGAAGAGGGCTACACTAAAAAAGATTTGCTGGAGTACTATGATAAGATTTCTCCTTACATTTTACCTTATTTAAAAGACCGTCCTGAAAACCTCCGACGGAATCCTAATGGCTATAAGCAGCCCAGTTTCTTCCAAAAAAATATGTCGGAGACCCTTCCTGATTGGATAGAAACCCATAAGATATACTCAGAGTCCAACGATGAATATTTGAATTATATGGTCTGTCAAAACGAGGCGGCCTTGTTGTACATGGCTAATCTTGGTTGTATAGAAATAAACCCATGGTGTTCGAGAGTTCAATCCCTAGAGAATCCTGATTACATTGTAATAGATCTGGATCCCCAAGATGTGGTATTTGAAGAGGTGATAAGAGTGGCAAAGGCAGTAAAGACAGTTTTAGATAAGGGTGGAATAGAGGGCTTTCCAAAAACTTCAGGTTCTCGTGGGATACATATATACATTCCTATGGGCGCAAAATATGACTATGACCAAGCGAAGCAATTTGCCGAAATCTTAGCCTCGTTTGTAATGAAGCTGGTTCCAGACATTACAAGTATGGAAAGAATGCCAGACAAAAGGAAAAACAAAATTTATCTCGATTATCTGCAGAACAGAAAAGGACAAACCTTAGCAGCGCCCTACTGTGTAAGGCCAAAGGTAGGGGCGACAGTGTCGACTCCATTAAAATGGGAGGAAATAAAAGAAGGATTGCATCCGTCCCAATTCAACATTCGAAATATATTTGACCGTTTGGACAAAGTGGGTGACTTATTTAAAGGAGTAATGGGTAAGGGTGTTGATATAGAAAAGGTATTGAAGAAGTTGCAGGGTTAGCCTCTAATTATTTAAAGAACTATTTTGACCTTTTCCCCTATTTCGGCCGCTCTAATAATGGAAGATATTATTTTAATGTCTTTTAATCCTTCCTCCCCAGAGACAGAGGATTTGCTATTATTGAGTATGCATTGAGCAAAATCATCTATTTGTAAAATCTGCTGATGTTTCACGGCAGGAAAATTGATAGGACCGTTACTAGTCTCCCCTTTTGGTCCCCCCGCATTGTAGGATGGGTTGAGCTGCATCCAACCCTTTTCCGCACTGATGTAGAGACGATCTATGTAAGATGAATAGGTGGTTGTACAATTGGTGACTACTCTGGAAGGAAATTCCATTTGCCATGTGATGGTTTCATGTATTCCTTTGAAAAGATCTTTTCTAGCCGTTGTAGCCTGAGCCGTTACAGCTATAGGATCTTCTTTAAGCAAATTTCTTATCCCATTCACAACGTAGATTCCCAGATCCATAATAGCGCCGCCACCGCCCTTATCCTTATCAAGTCGCCATGTAGTGGGATCCGCCATAGAAAAACCGAAGCTAGATTCTATAAAATTTACACTGCCGAAAGCTCTTTCATTGTGTAGTCTTTTAATTTCATTGTGGTAGGCCTCGAAGTGTAACCGGTAGCCAATAGAAAGTTTCCTCTTAGCTTTGTCACAAGCTTCGATCATAGCTATGCATTCAGCTTCATTCATTGCCATAGGTTTCTCGCATATCACATGTTTGCCAGCTTGAGCTGCGCGTATGGTAAACTCGGCATGGAGGAAATTAGGGAGGACGATATAGACAATATCGATGTCTTTATTGTCTATGATAGAATCAAAACTCTTGTAGTTGTAAATGTTTTTCTTTGGAATGTTATAGCGTTTTGCCCATTCCTCGGCCTTCGATGGTGTTCCGGTGACTATACTTGTCAGTTTGCAATATCTGGTTTCTTGTAAGGCTGGTCCGAGCATCAAGTTGCTATAGTTGCCAAGGCCAACTAGGGCTACGCCTAGTTTTTTCTCCTGTCCAAGATTTAAGTTAGCGCCGTATGCTGTAGAACTCAAAGCAATCAGACCTGTCCCTAATGACAGTTTATTTAACATCTCTCTACGATTAATTACTGATGATTCTTCCATGGCAAGGGTTAATTAGGCATAAATAAAAAACTCTCCAAAGTTCTTTCGGAGAGTTAGTAAAAAACAATGAACAAATTGCGTTATTCAATAACGAGCTTTTCCATTCCCACACGATTTTCACCATCGGAAAGAGTCACGAAGTAAACCCCACTCGCTTCACCCGTTAAGTCAATCTCTTTTGACTGAGCGGGGTTGAAGCTTTTATTTTGATATACCTTTTTGCCAAGAGAATTGTAAACTTCTACATTCAAATGATTATCTGTGGTTTGTGTTAAAATAGAAAACTTGCCTAGGGTGGAATTAGGGTAAAGCTTGAATTGGGTGATAAAGTCGGAGGGTTCTAACGTTGAAGTTACAATTGACCTCTTTGTTGCAGCACCAAGATCAGTAGTGTCATCATTATGCGGATCAAGCCTTTCAAAAACCACATAATCTAAATTATTAGAAAATGACGCTCCATAGCCAGATACTCCTACATCATATAGAGTATCTAAAGAGAATTGATCTTCTTGATTGGCTCTAGTCAACTGGAAGATTTTATAAAAGCTCATACTAAAGGGGTTGGTGTAATTGCTAGATATAAAATAGCTTAGTCCATCCTTTGAAAGCTGCCCACCACCTATATGCCACCTAATGTATGAAGGAATAGGCAGCGTTGTAGAATCTTTTAAAGCAAAGCTAGAAATGGAAGTCCTAATATATTCATAAAGTTTTGTTGCTGAATTACAAAATAAACGTTCTTGGGTCGCATTAAGCGAAAAAATAGAGGGATTCTGCTGTGCTCCAGTAAAAGTGAGCATTAGAGGCTCGCTAAAAGAGCCATTAATACTAGAACGGCGAACGTGATAGCTTTTTCCATCTCTTAAACTATAATATAAACTCAACTCATCGTTAGAAAGCCATACGTGATAAACATCTTCATTTGTCCCTGCAAGCGATAATACTGTTGGCGTTGAATTGAATAAGCTGTCAGGGTGCGGTCTAAACGTAAATTGTATATGTCCGTAAGGAATACCAGTTATATAATACAATCTCAAACCATCGCCAGAAAGCCAAGGAGAGTGTTCGCGCTCTACTGGGGGATTAGATGTTGGCCACTCCCTTTCAAATTTTTTGATTTCCCTAAGTGCTCGACCATTTTCCCATTCTTGAGAAAAGCCTAAAAATGGCAATAATAAACAGGTAAAAAGTATAAATTCCTTCATTGGATTAAGATTTAGATTGTAGTCAAATATACTTATATAAGACTGATCACCTCCAATGATTTTATATAATTTTTAGCCTAAGGCTCAAAAAAAATGCCTCACGAGGAGGCATTTTTTTTGAGTATATAGAGTCACAAATTTTCACTTAATATATTCCTTCCTCCTCAAAATAGACTCAATAAATTTAATATCATTCTCAGAATTGAATATTCGAAACGGCAGATGGATTAACTGAGCTTTTGATATCACTAGTAAGAAATGATCTTTGTCCTTGTGCGCACTTTTTATCATGGTCCAAGGCATAGGGCTTCCTTGCTTAGCATTCAATTTTATCATCACCTGCCTGCTATCGATCTCATAACTAAGCTTATCAAACATCACTTGATTCTGAGGCAGCTGTGTAACACCGGCAAACTGAATAGCCCAAAAAAGCACGTAGCCAATTGCGATAAGAATGGCTGGAACAATAAACCACCACTTATAAGAAGGGAAAACAAACGCCAGGGAAGCTAATAAGATAGGGCCAGCGGCATACCACCATGTTTTTTTCAACACCGTCGTGAGGCCTATTTGAACATATACCTTTTTCGGTAATTGGTATCTCTTAGTTTTTACAATCATTGTCTTAAATGTTATATAGTTTATTCTAGTAAGCTTTTAGACTCATGTCCATGCTTTTTACTGAATGCGTTAGCGCACCAACAGAAATAAAGTCCACCCCAGTTTCTGCGATTGTGCGGATATTATTTTCATTTACACCGCCAGAGGCCTCCGTTTCAAATTTACCAGCAATAAAACGAACGGCTTCTCTCATCAAATCTGGAGACATGTTGTCTAACATGATTCTGTGAAAACCTCCTTCTTCGCAGGCCTCTTTTACTTCTTCAATATTGCGGGTTTCTATTTCTATTTTGAGGTCTTTATTATTCTCTTTAACATATCGTTTCGCAGCCTTTAGTGCTTGACTTATACCACCTGCAAAGTCTACATGATTGTCTTTTAAAATAATCATGTCAAATAATCCATGCCTATGGTTTGTGCCTCCACCGACGAACACTGCCCATTTCTCTGGAAGACGGAAATTGGGGGTAGTTTTCCTGGTATCTAGCAAGCGGGCAGAGGTTCCACTTATAAGTTTATTAAAGTGGTTTGTCAGAGTTGCAATGCCACTCATTCGTTGCATGCAATTTAGTACCAGTCTCTCCGCCTTCAAGATTGAATGTATGCTGCCCTCAACCGTAAACGCGATGTCTCCATATTTTACCGGTTCTCCGTCCTGGATAAAGATATCGTTTTTCAAATTGATCTCTTCTTTCGAAAAAATTGCTCTAGCCAATTCTATTCCCGCAATAATTCCTTCTCCTTTTATTATAAGTCTCGCCCTCCCTTGTGCAGCTGCAGGGATAGATGATAACGTAGAATGATCGCCCTCGCCAACATCTTCTAGAAATGCAGAGTCAATAAATTGGTTGATTGCAGCAGGAGTCAGATATAAAGGAGTCACTTATTTTGTAAAATGTGACTGCAAAAATAAGGATCATTTGCTGGATAAAAAATAAGGCATTCAATATTAATAGCATCAGGCAGATTCTGAAGATAATAAGTAGACCCGCACAAAAAAAAGACCCCGCGTTATCAGGGTCTTTTTAAATCTAAATCTAATCTACATTAATCTTTACTCCTTACTAAAATCTAAGTAATCTATGAGAAAATTACCCTTAAACTGTTTTATATATATAAGTACGCGAAAGGAGCCACCGTTGTAAATATAATTTCCAATTGTATAGGTCAGCCCTTCTTTAGAAGAACCTTTGTGTACATATTGAAAATCTTGTGGAGGATATTTTTTGAAGAAATCTTTAAGTACAAATTCGGCCTGCGCCTTACTGTAACTAGCCTTTTCTCCATCAAAGCCTAGATCCACTAAATCATTGAAATACCTACTCAAATCCTTTGAGTTACCGGTCTTGATTGCCAATTTTCCATTATTTATAATGTCGTCTTGGGCAACTACTTTAAGATTCCACATGAGGGAAATCCCAAAGAAAACCATTAGCACTATCTTATTATTTATATTCATTTGACCTTTCAAACTTGCAGCCAAAATTATGCCATAACCTTTTTTGGAATAAGTAAATGATTATTATTAACATAAATAAAACCGCACGGGGTTTTTAATTTCTAATAATCAATTAGTTGATTAGCAATTGTCGAAAATCAATTAACATTACCCTCCAGCGAAAGAACTAAGGCAAGTTCAGTTTACTGATATATATTTGTAAAACAATTATACTGGGATTTAGACCCATAATTTTTAACGATTAATAAAAATGGACAAAAAAGTAATACTAATCATTTTGGATGGGTGGGGAATAGCGACTAACCCGAATGTATCCGCAGTTGATAAGGCAAATACCCCTTTCATAGATTCTTTATATCAAAAATATCCTCATGCGAAGTTAGAGGCATCAGGCCTCGCGGTAGGTTTGCCAGTCGGTCAAATGGGAAATTCAGAAGTGGGCCATATGAATATTGGTGCGGGAAGAGTGGTTTACCAAGATTTAGTTAAAATAAACCTAGCTGTAGAGGAAAAGAGCCTCAATAAAGAAAAAACCTTAGTGGACGCTTTTGACTATGCCAAAACGAACAATAAGAAAGTACATTTCATTGGACTCGTCTCAGATGGAGGTGTACACTCCCATATAGATCATATCAAAGGCCTGTGTTCTGCAGCAAATGAGGCGGGAGTCAATAATGTATTCATTCATGCATTTACAGACGGCAGGGATACTGATCCAAAAGGTGGTCTAAGATATTTGCAAGAATTACAAAATCACTTAGCACAAACTACCGGGAAGATTGCTACTGTAGTAGGAAGATACTATGCGATGGACAGGGACAATAGGTGGGAAAGGGTAAAGCTTGCATACGATGTGATGGTAAAAGGTACCGGTAAAAAAGTATCTGATCCTATAAAGGCAGTCGAAGAGTCTTATGAAGAAAATATAACCGATGAATTTATAAATCCTATAGTTGTTACCGATACAAACGGTGGGCCGGTTGGGAGCATTGAAGAGGGCGATGTGGTCCTTTGTTTCAATTTCAGAACTGATCGGGGGAGAGAGATCACCCAAGCGCTCACGCAGACGGACTTCCCAGAGTATGGGATGAATAAGTTGAAACTTTACTACGTCACTATGACGAACTACGACGACACGTTTGAAAATGTAAAAGTCATATTTGATAAGTATAACCTAAATATGACTTTGGGAGAAGTTCTTGAGAAGGCCAATAAAAAGCAGATTAGGATAGCGGAGACTGAGAAGTACCCTCACGTTACTTTTTTCTTTTCTGGTGGAAGGGAATTGCCTTTCAATGGAGAGTCCCGCTTACTTTGCCCATCTCCAAAGGTTGCTACGTACGATTTGCAGCCTGAAATGAGTGCCAACGACATCAAAGACAAAATTGTCCCAGAGCTACAGAAAAGAGAAGTTGACTTTGTAGTGTTAAACTTTGCAAATCCAGATATGGTAGGTCATACAGGAGTCTTCTCGGCTGCTGTGAAAGCTGTAGAAACGGTTGATAGATGTGCTGAAGCAGTGGTAAACGCTGCTTATGAGAATGGCTATACAAGTATTTTAATCGCCGATCATGGCAATGCAGATATGATGATAAACCCAGACGGGACACCAAACACTGCCCATACTACCAGTCTGGTACCCTTTATAGTGGTGGATAAAGATCTAAAAGGCCCTCTGAAAGATGGAAAACTTGGAGACCTAGCACCTACAATTTTGAAGTTGATGGGGGTACAGCAACCATCTGAGATGACAGGAAACACCTTAATATAAACTATGTCGAAAGTAAAGTCGTCCTATTTTTGTCAAAACTGCGGATCCCAGTCTGCAAAGTGGTTGGGCCGCTGCCCTTCTTGTGGGGAGTGGAATACTTATGTAGAAGAGGTAATACAAAAAGACGACAAGACCAGCTGGAACTCTACCAGCCAGCAAATTGCTGCTAAACCAAAAGGGCTAGAAGAAATTCAATACAGTGAAGAGAGAAGGATAAAAACGGCAGACGAGGAGCTAAATAGAGTTTTGGGAGGTGGCATCATGCCCGGGTCACTCGTTCTAATAGGAGGGGAGCCGGGCATCGGAAAATCCACTCTGATGCTTCAAATAGCTCTGAGTCTGACTCATAAAAAAGTACTCTATGTCTCAGGAGAGGAGAGCGAACAGCAGATAAAAATGAGGGCGGAAAGGTTGGAAGCAAGCAGTAACAATTGCTTCATCCTCACAGAAACCTCCACTCAAAATATTTTCAAGCAAATAGAGGTGCTGCAGCCTGAAGTTTTGATAGTAGATTCTATACAAACGTTACATTCTGCATTTATAGAGTCTGGCGCCGGTAGCATTTCGCAAGTGAGAGAGTGTACAGCAGAGTTGATCAAGTATGCAAAAGAATCGGGCACGCCAGTTTTCCTTATTGGTCATATTACCAAGGAGGGATCGTTAGCGGGCCCGAAAGTACTTGAGCATATGGTTGATACTGTCCTTCAGTTCGAAGGGGACCGCCATCTTATTTATCGAATACTGAGGACCATAAAAAATAGGTTTGGCTCTACGTCCGAGCTAGGAATTTATGAAATGTCCGGTGTAGGGCTGCGGGAAGTGAGAAACCCTTCGGAAATCCTCATTTCACAAAGAGATGAGATTATAAGTGGAATTACTATAGGCGCGACGGTAGAGGGCAATAGACCTTTGCTTGTAGAAATTCAATCTTTGGTAAGCATAGCAACTTACGGTACACCACAAAGGAGCAGCACAGGTTTTGATTCTAAAAGATTGAATATGTTATTAGCTGTTTTAGAAAAAAGAGGTGGCTTTAGGCTTGGAACTCAGGATGTTTTTTTAAATATTGCTGGTGGATTCAAAGTAGAAGATCCCGCAATCGACCTAGCTGTTTGCACCTCTATTATTTCTTCTTACAACGACAGGGCCATTTCGCCTGCCATTTGCTTTGCAGCAGAGGTTGGCTTAGGTGGCGAAATAAGAGCAGTGCAAAGAGTGGAGAATAGAATTTCAGAAGCTGAGAAGCTGGGTTTTAAAAAAATATTTATTTCCAAGTACAATAAAAAAGGCCTCGATCTGAAGAGATATAAAATAGAAATTATAACGGTTGCAAAAATGGATGAGGTCTTTGACTTGATTTCCTAACTGATTTTCAAAACATAATATTGGCATGTGGGTTCATTTAAATAACATCTATAAATTATTATCTTAAATATCCCATCTGTCCTACTGCCCGCTCAAACAGAGGCTTGTTGTAATTTTTATCAGCAAATCAACAGAGGAGTTTGTTAAATATCAAAAAATTAAAAATGAACATTCATTACTTTCAACACGCGTCATTTGAGGGCTTAGGAATCATAGAAGATTGGATAAGAAAGCCAGGAAATAGCATAACGGCCACTAAATTTTTTGAAGACCAAAGATTGCCTTTTGTAGACTTATTTGATGCCCTTATTATCATGGGTGGCCCGATGGGGGTGGGCGACGAAAGTAAATACAATTGGATGACTCCAGAGAAGAAACTAATAGAAAAGGCAATTAAAGCAAATAAAAAGGTTTTAGGGATTTGTTTGGGAGCGCAATTGATTGCAGACGTATTGGGTGCCAAAGTTTATAAAAATACTTACAAGGAAATTGGCTGGTGGAATATTAATTATAACAATGATTTGAATTTAAATCAGCTTGGCTTGCCCTCAACTCAGAGGACCTTTCATTGGCACGGTGATACTTTTGATCTACCAAAGGGATCTCAGAAAATAGCCTCAAGCGAAGCCTGCGAAAATCAAGGTTTTTTATTGGATAATAATGTGATGGCTTTACAATACCATATGGAGGTAACGGCCTCTTCAATAAGAGCTTTTTTAAATGCAGGTAAAGGGGAATTGGCAGAGGAAAAGTTCGTGCAAAGTGAAAGCGTAATTGTTGAAGAGGATGAACAGACCTTTAATAATAATCACTCGATATTAAAGAATGTCTTTGAGAAATTTATATTCTCTGCTTCATAGCATTATTAATCTCTGAAACTGCTTCGGAGACTTCATACATCAGCTCAGTGCGTTCTTCGATTCCGTTTCCTATTACAATAAGGTCAGCACCGGCAGACAACGCGTCCAACGCTTTAGAGGAGCTATTGATGCCCCCACCCACGATGATTGGAACATCCACCGCCTTTCTTACGGAGGCGATCATCTTCTTGTGAACAGGTTTTGCTGCCCCGCTACCGCCGTCTAAGAATATCAATTTCAAGCCCAACATCTCTCCAGCCATCGCAGTGCAGGCCGCTATATCGTTTTTGTCGTAGGGGATAGGTGTGGTATTACTGATATAAGAAACGGTAGTCTGGCTTCCACAGTCAACAAGCATGTATCCAGTCGGCAAGATTTCTAACCCGCTCTCTTTCAAAATAGGCGCACTGATTACATGCTGTCCTATCAAAAACTCAGGATTTCTACCTGAGATAAGTGATAAAAGTAAAATGCCATCTGCTTTTTTAGAAATATGCTGATTGCTTCCAGGAAATATGATCACGGGAATGTTTGTTTTCCTTTTTATTTCGAGGATAACTTCTTCAAGGAAATCCTGTGTCAAGATGCTGCCGCCGACAAAGAAGTAATCTATGTTGCAAGATTCTGCAGCCTTGATTATTTCCTCAGCGTTTTTTTGATAAAGTTTATCAGGATCTAAAAGTACGGCAAAGGCTTTCTGCCCAGTTTTGTAAGTAGATAAAAGACCTTTGTATATCAAATTCATTTTTTACTTTCAGCCGCTTTTATATAGGAGTCTACCTTCTTTTTTAAGACAGCCATAATAAATATAGCAATTTGTTCTTTTATCATCTTAGCGATGGCAGATTCCTGCTTCGGATGCTTGAGCACAATTTGGGTAGGTGCTACGCCTACAGGGGGCTTGGCTAATTTTTTTTTATTAGATTTCAAATACTTTTTGAATATAAAATATCCTACAAAGAGGGCGCCGCCTACTGCCAACGAGACAGCACCAGTTTTTTTCGCTTTGGAAGCAAATAGTGATAATTGGCTTTCGAGCGCATGCTTGTATAGCTCATTTTCCTTCTCCAAATGTAGTCTCTGCTTTTCTAGCTCCGGAAGATCAAAATTATGATTGTCCATATATTATTTCTTTTTAGTACCTACGATGTCACCTGAAAGACTTAGAATCGCTTTGTAAATAAGCTTTTTTGATAAGATTACTACTATTACCAAAACAAGAAAGAACAAGGCAAGGATACCAAACCCAATATACGAGCTATCGAACAGCGAGTTTAAATAATTGCCTAAGGCAAGGCTAAAGAAAACTAAGGTCATCATCCCCATAAACAATACTAAAACCATTACCAATATAGTGGTAATGATACCAGAAATCTTCTCCTGCGCTTCAAGTTTGAGCATTTGGATTTTGGAATCAAAATACCCTTTTACATTGTCTGTAATTCCTTCTAAGTTGAACATTTTTAAAAAATCAAAGCTCATAATATTATTATCAACGAACTGTATTAACACCTCAAATGGGGATATGTTTCCTCACCTTCAGACCTATCCAACCAATTCTTCTTTAGATTTCCCTTAGGTAGTTAAGGTAAGTCCTTACAAAAGTAACAGAAAAATCCGCTATTGCTTATAGAATGGAAGAGGTTCAACATTTAAGAATTCATATTCCTTATGGCTGGGGAATTCTGGAAAGCACTGAGCTAAGTCTTCTAAGCCTGAACCCTGTACCCGAAAAATAAGTTGTGTCTCTTCTTCGACAATGCTCGCATAAGCGATGGAAGTGGAAACCCCACAGCGAGGAACGAGCGAGGAGTTGTAAGGTACAGCGCGGTTCCCGTTTTTTCGACGGGAATAGGCCCTGCAAAGTTATTAATCCTTGTTCTTCTTTTTCTTATGTCGCAATACTTTTGCCTTTACATAAAAAATAATTTCTTCTGCGATGTTGGTCGTGTAGTCACCAATGCGCTCCATTTTTCGGATAATGGATAAAAAATAAATTGCCTGCAAGATCTTTTCCGGATCCTTTTCATTCATCACATAGTCGGTCACTACTTGGTTTGCTTTTACATTGATGTCGTCTAAGATTTCATCTTTGGTAAAAAGTGTTCGGGCAAGTTTCGTGTTGTCAGTCTCAAATGATTCCGAAAGAATACTGAGCATGTCCAAGGCATTGTCAGTCATTTCTTTGAACCGAAGTTTTTTGATAAGCTCGCTGTCGTAAGGTTTGTCGAACTTTACGACATACTGCGAAATTCCTTTTGCATTGTCTCCGATGCGTTCTAGGTCAGACACCATCTTGAGAGACGCTACAACAAAACGCAAATCTATTGCAACGGGATTGAAAAGGGCAAGAATGTGTTCGCTCTTGCTATCTATCTTTAGCTCTGCTCCATTTACCCGTTTCTCATTTTTTACAACTTCTTTTGCTAAGTCTTTGTCGAAGGTATAAAATGCAGCGATACATTTATCGAGCTGACCTTTCACTAAAAAAGTCATTTCTATAAGGTCTGTTTTTAATTCTCCTAGTTCGGTTTCTAATAAATTCACTTGCGATTTTTTATTTATAAGGTTGAACGGTTAATAATTGTTATGAATAATTTTTTAACCAAATCTACCGGTAATGTAGTTTTGGGTCCTTTCTTTTTTAGGATTGGTAAATAGCGTCCGGGTATCATCATACTCAACAATTTCCCCCATGTAAAAGAAGGCTGTTTTATCACTAGTCCTCGAAGCCTGCTGCATATTGTGCGTAACAATGATGATGGTGTAAGAAGACTTTAAGTTATAAATAAGTTCTTCAATCTTTATCGAAGAAATTGGATCTAATGCCGATGCGGGTTCATCCATTAACAAAACAGAGGGGTCCACCGCTAGAGCTCGTGCAATGCAAAGTCTTTGTTGCTGACCTCCAGAAAGTGCAAAGGCAGATTTTTTCAATTTGTCTTTTACCTCTTCCCATAAAGCAGCTTGTACGAGCGATTTCTCTACGCGTTCACTTATGACCGCTTTATCTGAGGTTCCATTTACTTTGAGGCCATAGGCTACATTTTCAAAAATGGACTTAGGAAAAGGATTGGGCTTCTGAAAAACCATCCCTACAGATTTTCTAAGTTCGTTCACATTGATTTTCGGATCGTAGATGTTTACCCCTTCAATGTTCACTTCGCCCTCCAATCGCGCCCCTTCTATAAGGTCATTCATCCTATTGAAAAGTCTCAAATAAGTAGACTTGCCGCAACCAGATGGTCCTATGAGGGCGGTCACAGTATTTTTTTTCATAGACATGGACACGTTTTTTAAGACATGGTCCTGTCCGTAGTAAAAATTGACGTTTTTGGTCTCTATTTTCATGAATAGCTATTACATTTAAGACTTACCATTTCACTTTTTTCTGCCATTGGTGTCGTAGGTACACTGCTACAACATTCATAGAGAACGTGATAAATAGTAAAATGATTATGGCCGCGGCCGCATTGATTGAGAACGCCTTTTGTGGCCTTGATACCCAATTGAAAATTTGGATAGGCAAAACAGTAAATGAATCAAAGATGCTCTCTGGAACAAAGGGCACAAAAGCCAACGCTCCGATTACAATAAGCGGAGCTGTTTCACCTACCGCTCTAGACAAAGCTAGAATCACTCCAGTAAATATACCCGACGCGGCGGCTGGAAGTATTTGGTGCCAGATTGTTTGCCACTTTGATGCTCCCAAGGCATAAGAAGCTTCCCTTAGAGTACGAGGTACTGATTTCAGCGCCTCTCTAGTGGAAACAATGATGATAGGGATAATAAGTAGCGCCAAAGTTAAAGATCCTGTGAGTAGACTTTCTCCAATACTAAATGCGCGAGCGAACAATTCTAAACCAAGCAAACCGTAAATGATGGAAGGTACACCTGCAAGGTTGGCGATGTTGATCTCAAGAAAAGACGAAAGTCTGCCTCTTTTACTATACTCCTCCAAATGGACGCCGGCCCCTATACCGATGGGGAAAGCTATGATGGCCGTCAGAAATAAAATCCACAAAGTTCCTACCCAGGCTGTATAGATACCCGCGCGCTCTGCTTTTCTTGAAGGCAACTCAGTAATGAAATTCCAATCGATACGGGAAATACCTGTACTGATTAGGTTGAGAAGAAATAACAATAAAACAATAATCCCGAAGCTGGTACAAACGATTCCGAAGTATTTGAAAGCAATGTCTTCGTACTCAATGTAGCGCTTTGTATGGAATTTAATCCTTTGTTTTAACTTCGGCCTAGGCTTGCTTGCGTCCATATTATCTATAGGTCTCCTGATATTTTTTCTTGAGCCAAAAACTGATATTATTCAAAATGAAGGTAACAACAAATAGACTCATCCCTACTGCGAAAATGGTTTTATACTCGATGGAGTCATGAGGTACATCTCCCATGCTTATCTGAACTATGTAGGTGGTTGCTGTTTCAATTGGCACTAACGGGTTTAACGTTAGGCGGGGCTGCTGACCCGCTGCGATGGCAACTATCATTGTTTCACCTATTGCTCTTGAAAAAGCTAATATGACCGATACAGCGATACCTGAGAAAGCTGCTGGTACCATTACTTTTTTTGCTGTTTGGAATTTTGTAGCGCCCATGGCAAGCGATCCTTCCTTCAAAGACTTTGGTACAGCATACAAGGCATCTTCGCTTAATGAAGAGACTAGGGGCAGTATCATAATTCCCATAACGAGGCCTGGAGACAATGCATTGAAACCAGCAAGGCCGGGAATAAAAGTTTGTAAAAAAGGAGTCACATAGGCTAAGGCAAAATATCCGTAAACTACCGTCGGCACAGCCGCAAGTACTTCTAAGGCTGGCTTTAAAATGCTTCTTAATTTTTTTGGTGCATATTCACTGAGGTAAATTGCTATCACCAACCCTACAGGAACTGCAAAAGCTACAGCGATAAAAGTGGTTAAAAGTGTTCCCGATAGTAGGGGAAGAATACCATAATGCTTTTGGCTGAACAACGGCGTCCACTGCGTATCGGTAAGAAAGTCTATGACAGAAACTTCTTTAAAGAATGCAAAGGTCTGAAATATCAATACTCCAATAATACTTATGGTAGTAAGGATGGTAATGAGACTACATAGCAACAGTAATTTTTCAATTATTTTTTCCTTGGTATTCTTCATTAGGATATCGCTAGTCTTTTAGTAATTCTTCCATTTTCACGCCTACGCTAGAACTTTTTGATAGGAAAAGTGACCCTGTCTTTTTGGACACAAATCTTTTCATTACCAGTCCATAAATTCTTTCTGTGAGCGGCACATACCCTGCCTCGGCCACAAGCGCCGGAGCATTGGTAATAAAATATTTTACAAAATTTGAAACAGCAGGTCTATCAAGAGATTTGATATTGATGTAAATAAGCAAAGGTCTTGAAAGCGGTTGGTAAGTTCCTCCTTTTACTGTCGCCTCAGTTGGAGATATTGGTCCCTTTCCATTTTCTTCTTTTTCGTCGTCTATTGGTACCAACTTCAGTTTCTCTGGATTGGAGACGTAATAGTCTAGGCCAAAAAAGCCCAGCGAGTTTTCATCGGTTGATATCCCTTGAATTAGCACATTGTCGTCTTCACTGGCTGTGTAATCACCTCTGCAAGATTTTGCTTTGCCCACGATTGCTTCTGTGAAATAATCAAAGGTTCCAGATTGGGTTCCTGCACCGTAAAGGTGAATCTCCTCATCTGGCCAGGTAGGATCAATTTGATTCCAATTTTTTATCTTACCCTGTGCCTCCGGTTCCCATATCATCTTCAGCTGTTTTACTGTGAGGCTATTTATCCAGGTATTGTTTTTATTTACGACTACCGCTAAGCCATCAAATGCGATAGGTATTTCCATGTAAACTATACCGTGTGCACGGCAAGTACTATCCTCTGTTTTCTTAATAGGCCTTGAAGCGTTGGCAATGTCAATTTCGTTTCTTGAAAATTTCTTAATTCCCCCACCAGTACCTGATACTCCTATCGTTATTTTACCAACATTTTTATCTCTACTGTATTCCTCTGCAACTGCTTCGGCAATAGGATAAACGGTACTGGATCCATCTATTTCTATGTTTTCTTCCAATGCTGGATTTGACCTATCGGTACTCTCTGCGCTAGGATTGCAGGAATAAACAAAAAAAGAGCAAACCAAGAGAAATCGGGTCATAACTATTTTATTCACTCCCAAAATTATTAAATCTAATGTTAAGGAATTATTAAGCTTTTGAATCTACAGCTGAGCTTACAAGAAAACTACAAGATTAGGATCTTGTTAATGGCATAGTTAAACAATGTGGGCCGCCTCGTGCCCGGGAAAGCTCCCCAGAAGGAATGGTAATGATGGTATTGACTAAGTGGGAGGGGTTTAGGTCTTTTGACGCAAATCTAGTTATAAGGTCTTCGGCCCTAACAATCTTATACCCTCTGTCTGCAAGTGCCTGATTCGTTTTCACATTGCGTTCGTAAGCAAACGCAACACCATCTTTTACTGCAAAGAGGTTGCAACCATCGGTCCATTGCTCTCGCTCGTCATAGGGCGAAACACCATCGCCACAGGGGATCAATGAAAGATCGGGGTAGAGCGTGGTAAGCAGGCCTTTTAATGACGAAAAAGTGCTGAGGTTATTTATTTCATTTTCAAAATGATAGATTTCCATCGCGTCGTCCTGGCAAATTAACGGTTCATATACCACACACTCATTTTTGGAAATAAAGGTGATAATTGTATCTAGGTGCATGCAAAACCTCAGCTTTGGTAAGTTTACAAGCGTGATTTTTTTTGTAATATTTTTGTTAAAAAGCTCATTGGCTAGCAGTCGGGCAGATAATTGGGAGGTGCGTTCACTACATCCAATCAGGACATGGTCCTTGTTTAATATCATTACGTCGCCGCCTTCAATTGAAATCGCAGTTTCTTTTGACAATGCGATCTGTTCGGCGGCAATTTCTAAAAGGTCCATCTTATAAAAGTCGTTAAACAGCGGATGGTGTTGAAAAATATATTTGCATAAAAGCGACTCCCTTGACCTGGCTTTGAGCGCTGCAATGCCTATTAAAATGCTGTTGTTGATCACCACCCCGCAATCACGCGCAAAGATAAGGTTAGGCAGCGGGGCAAAAATGGACTTGTTCTTTTCTTTGTCGATAATCCCAGTGATCAGGACACTAGCAAGTGTGGTTGGGTTTTTTATTTGGTGAATACTTTGCTTCTTCTCAAAATCGAGGTGTTCTAATATTTCTATTTCCCGAAGAAGTGCAAGCCTGGTTTCTGAATCGGTAAGGACATCACCCAGTAAAGACTGAGTATCGTAAACATTGTCCTTTCCTATAAAAAACTCTAAGGCAGTTTTGAAAACTGTATGCTCCTTGATCATTTGTGGAAGGAACACAATATCCTCGTAGAGAAAATCTAGGGCAAGTGATGGAGTCACTTTTTCTATGCCTTCGTCGGGGGTGTGTACTATTATCTTGCGGAGGGTACCTACCTCAGAAGAAGAAAAATTTGAGTTTTCCATGTGAATTCAATAAAGCATCATTTTCATACAAAAAACGCTTCCTCCCGATTTCATAAATTCAGAAGTCTCTGTTTCGGTTACTTTAAAATTCAAGGCTTTTAGCTGCGCAATTGTATATTCATTCCCTTTTTGAATCAAAACGTGCTTACTCTGAGATTTGCTACATGAAATTACATGGGCATTCAAGGCAAATCCATTTTCTGCTTCGTGTAGCGGTATCTCAATAATATGCTTGAACGTTTTCGTTAATGTAGCCAACCCATCCTCTGTAAAAGCACCTGGATACAACATCAAAGTGTCTTCATCTAGTGGAAGGAAACAGGTGTCAAGATGATAAAATTTTTCGTCGATTAGTTCTAATAAAATAATCTTCACATCAAGCAACTGGCTTATTTCTTCGTAGGCTTTCAAGTCTGACCGATGTCCGTACCCTCCATATAATAGCTGCTTTCCAGAATGGGGAATCGTATCTCCCATTCCTTCAAAATGACTCGCAGTTTCCAACTCCAGAATCTCATACCCCTTCTTGATGAATAGCTCCTTAAAAAAAGGAACTTCCTTTTGTCTAGAAGGATGTTTCATTTTGCTTAGAATAACTTTTTTACTTCCATCTGGGAATCGCCATGGGAGGGTCTGGTTGGCAGCAAATACCATGTCCTCGCAGCCTACTGCACCCTTTATTTCCACATATTTTTCTAATTGGCCCGCCGTCACTAGCAATTGGTAAAACCTTTTTATGGCATGCCATTGCTCGTGGGCTTTGGACTTATTGATAAGTCCTGTATTGCCTTTCATGTAGGGATTTTTTACATCAATTACTTCAAAACAATCAGGAGTACACATCAGGACTTTTGTTGGTTCTTGTCTTGACTCAATCTTCGTAATATCGAAATCTATGCTCTTTGAATCAGGGTATATTTTAGCAATTGACATATAAATAAGATTTAGAAGCTATGTCTTAATAACTAATAGACTTTGGTAAAAGTGTACGTAGGAAAAGATTGGAAGGCTATTTGACGAAGATTAATACACCTGGAAAACAATTTCCAGGTGTACAAAAAAATTTTAATGTAATACTATTTCGAACTGAACAAGGTCTATGAAATCTTTCACCCTATCTTCAAGTGCATCACTAGAAAGGTTTACCAGTCTTTCTACCCCAAATTTTTCAACACAAAAAGAAGCCAAGGCTGAGCCGTAAATGATTGCTCGTTTCATGTTTTCAAAAGAGATATCATTTGTGCTAGCGATGTATCCAATAAAACCTCCAGCGAACGTATCGCCGGCGCCAGTCGGATCAAATACTTCTTCTAATGGTAAGGCAGGGGCGAAGAACACATGCTCTTTATTAAACAATAATGCACCATGTTCTCCTTTCTTTATAATAAGAATCTTTGGTCCCATAGCCATTATTTTTTTAGCA